>JABLXW010000013.1 GCA_013177945.1 Bacillota bacterium | reverse complement strand
TTCTTTTTTTATTTTTAGTATTGTCGCCGCGAAGTTTTTTATCCTAGCATTATTTCCCGAGCAGCATTTTGTTTTCACTACTAGTGTAGACGAAAAAAAGAGATTAATACGAGTAAGATCAAACCAAAAAAGCCCCGTTCTTTAAAGAGCGAGGCTTTTTATACTGAAGATCCTTTTTTATGAATTTTCTCCAAAAATTAGTATTTAAAAGTATTCATCAGCGAAGGGAATCGATAATTGATTTCCTCCCTGAGCTCTTGATCAACCCTTTCAAAGTACAGCTGCGCAGCCTTTTTCGTTTTTTCCAGAAGAGGGCCATCCTGGAAAATATCGACAACCCGGAAGTCAGATAAACCATGCTGTCTCGTTCCCATCAATTCACCGGGCCCCCTTAAATACAGGTCTCTTTCGGCAACCTGAAATCCATTCTGGCATTTTAAAAGAGCCTTGATCCGTTCCCTGGCCTCCTGCGTCTGGGGATTGCCGATCAGGATGCAAAAACCTGGTGCGCCCCCTCTCCCGACGCGCCCGCGCAGCTGGTGAAGCTGAGCCAGCCCAAACCTTTCGGCTCCTTCGATAATAATGAGAGAGGCGTTCGGCACATCAATTCCAACCTCGATCACCGAAGTAGCCACCAGGAGCTGAATTTCCCCTTTCCGAAAGGCCTCCATGACCCTTTCCTTTTCCCTGATGGCAAGCTTTCCGTGCAAGAGGCCGACGCGGTATTCCGAAAACTCCCCTGCCAGCTCTGCAGCCCGTTTTACGGCGGCATCCACATCTATTTTTTCCGATTCTTCAATGAGGGGGCAAATCACGTAGGCCTGGCGGCCTGCTTTTAACTCTTTTTTGAGAAACTGGTATGCCTTTTCCCTGTCGCGGACAGGGAGATAATAGGTTTTTACTCCCTTCCTCCCCGGTGGAAACTCATCAATCACCGACAGATCAAGATCGCCGTAAACGGTGAGGGCAAGACTCCGGGGAATTGGGGTTGCGGTCATCACCAGAACATCTGCATCAGGAGATTTTGCCAGCAGGAGATCGCGCTGCTGGACTCCGAAACGGTGCTGCTCATCGATGACAATGAGCCCGAGGTTGTTGAAAACAACCTGTTCTTCAAGGAGTGCATGGGTGCCCACCAGGATCTCAAGCTGCCCCTCCCTCAGCCGGCTCAAACATTCCTCCCGCTCCCGCCTGGAAAGGGAACCGGTTAAAATTGCGACGCGAACCCCCAGCGGTGCTGCATACCTTCGCAGTGCGAGGTAATGCTGTTCGGCCAGAACCTCGGTAGGCGCCATCAGAGCGCCCTGGCAGCCTGCAGCAACAACCGTAAATAGTGCATACAAGGCCACAACAGTTTTCCCGCACCCAACGTCACCCTGAAGGAGGCGGTACATCCTCCGCTCGCTTGTCAAATCGTTTTTGATTTCCTCAAGCACCCGGAGCTGGGCAGGCGTCAGGGAAAAGGGCAGCGATCTAAGAAAATTTTCGGGCAAATCGGACTTCGGAAGATGCCTTCTCCCCCTGCTCTGGATTTTCTTTTGAATTGTCGACAAACCGATTTGAAACAAAAAAAGTTCCTCAAAAACCAGACGCTCGCGCGCTTTTTTGAGGGCCTCAAAATCGCGGGGAAAGTGGATTTGAAAGAGGGCTTCGGCAAGCGGAAGCAGGCCCAGCCTCTCCTTCAGTTCAAGGGGAAGAAGATCCTTTGCCCATCCTGCGTACGCCTTCAGGCACCGGTACATGAAGCGCCTTAAAGAGCGCTGGCTTAATTCTTCGGTTGCCCCGTAGACGGGAACAATGCGACCAACGTGGACGGGTGTGCTGCTGCTCCCGACTTCGTAATCTATCGCCGCAATTTCAAAGGCAAAAAGGCTGCGTTCGGCTTTCCCTGTTACCGTAAGGGGCAAACCCTTCCGAAATAATTTTTTTAAAAAGGGCTGATTAAACCAGACGGCTACCGCGCTGCCGGATGCATCTTTTATCTCCACCCGCAAAATGGAAAACCCGCGCCTTGAAGAGGTTTCTTCAACACCGCAGATAACTCCCTTTACCGTCCCCACTTCGCCCGGTTTTAAAGCGGCGATTGCCGGAAGCAGGCGCCTGTCCTCATAGCGCCGCGGGAGGTAGTAAAGCAGATCAAACAGGGAGTAAATTCCCAGCTTGTTGAAAAGCCTGGCGCGGCTCTCTCCCACCTGGGGCAGTTCTGTAATCTTGATCATGCCGAGTTCCCGCGCGGTCAACGATCTGGTTTTCATTCTGGTCCTGGCGTCTACCCCGGTTTCATCAAGTCTTCCTTCCTTTCTATTCAATGCCAATCAAAAAGTAATAAACCGGCTGCCCTCCGTAGTGAAGCTCAACTTCCTGCTCCGGGTAACGCGCCCGAACCTGCCCGGCAATTTTTTCCGCCTCTTCGCCGGCAACATCTTTTCCGGCATAGAGGGTAATCAGCCCGTCCCCTTCGGCCAGCATCCTGTCTATCAATTCGAGAACAACCTGGTCTAAAGAAGAACCGGCTGCAACAATTTCCCTTCCATGAAGACCAATTAAATCTCCTTCCTTAATAAAGATGCCTTTTGAAGCGGCGTCCCGAACTGCGTATGTGACTTCCCCGACCTTCACCTGAGCCAAATGCCGGGTCATTTTGTCCCTGTTCTCTTGAAGTGAAGACGAAGGGTTAAAACTCAGGAGGGCGGCGATTCCCGCAGGGACACTGTGGGAGGGTATAACCTCTACGGCCCGGTTTACAAGCTGCTTTGCCTGCTCTGCAGCCAGTATTAAATTTTTGTTATTGGGAAGAACCAGCACCTGCGGAGCCGGCACCTGTTCAATCGCATTCACGAACTCTTCGACGGGCGGATTCATCGTCTGGCCGCCCTCGATGATCTGGTCGACTCCCAAGTTAAAAAAGATCTTTTTGATTCCTTCCCCGGACGCCACCGCAACAATCCCTATCTGTGCCGGGTTCGGCGCCGGATCCCCGGCGCCGGCTCCCGGCGGCTGCTCCTCCTCGCCTTCCCGCATACTCTCCTCCCACTGGTCTCTCATATTGCTGATCTGAATATTGTGAAGTGTACCGAATTGGAGGCAGTGCTCCAGGACTTTGCCCGGATGGTTTGTGTGGATGTGAATCCTGGTTAAATCACCGCCGCCTCCGATCAGGAGACTCTCCCCTAATTCCTGGAGACCGGCCTGAAACTGGCTCTTTGGAAACGGCTTCCCGCGCAGCAAAAACTCCACACAGTAGAGGCATGTAAAGTCTCCCTCTCCTGTTGGGAGGGAGGGCTGCTCCAGGCCCAAACTCACCCTGGCTTCCGAAGGAGAAAGTCGTCCATCCAGGAGGCTCTTCAGGCCACCCTCGAGGATGACAAGCAGCCCTTTTCCTCCTGCATCGACAACCCCCGCCTTCTTTAGGACAGGGAGCAGGTCAGGGGTTCGCTGGAGGGCCTCAGAGCCCCTCTGGATTGCCCGGGACAGAATCTCCCCCAAATCCCTTGCCGTTGTCGCGGCTTCGCTGAACCCCCGCGCCACCCCGTGGGCCACGGTCAACATTGTACCTTCTACAGGTTTAATTACGGCCCGGTAAGCTGTTGCGACTGCAGCCTGCCAGGCTTTTGCAAATTCCTGGAACGTGACCCTTTCTTTTCCTTTAACTGCCTCCGCCAGACCGCGGATGAGCTGGGACAGGATGACACCCGAATTTCCGCGCGCACCCATCAGGGAACCCTTTGCCAGGGCCTCACCAACTTTGCCGATGCTTGATGTTTTAACCTTTTGTGCTTCTTTCACCGCGGCAACCAGGGTGAGATACATGTTGCGGCCCGTATCTCCATCGGGAACCGGAAAAACGTTGAGCCGGTCGATCTCCTTCTGTTTTTCTGCAAGAAAAGCGAGGCCTCCCTCGAAAAGCTGTTTTACCTGCTCCCCAGTCACACCCTCCGAAGTCAATCCTTTTCCACCCCACCTTGCTAAAAAACCTTAACACCCACAACATTGACGTTAACCTCGGCGGTCCGGAGACCCGTCATCTTTTCGATTTCATAACGAACCGCCTCCATCACGTTATGGGCAACTTCAGCAATTTTAACGCCGTAGCACATCACAACCCAAAGATCAACCTTGACTTCTTCCCCCTCTATCCGGACCTCTACTCCCTGACCCAGGGAATCCCTTCCCAAGATTTCGGCAACACCCTGCCGCAGTCCCCGGGGGGCCATTCCCACGATCCCATAGCAGCGGACGGCTGCGGCGCCGGCAATGGTAGCCAGAGCCTCCCGCGCGATCTCAATGCTGCCGTAACCGGTCCTCTGGTTCCCGCTCATTTTTCAGCCTCCTTAAGGCTCTTCTCCAGCCACACAAACCTTATTTTTCGCTCTTGTTGTGATTTTTCCTTCCGAAAATTATATCCTGTTTTTTAAAAACCGGTCAAACAAAGGAGATGACAAGGCGGCTTGAGAGCCTGCCGAAGGCCGCGCGAGTTTTTTGCCGTTTTTCTTGCCAGGGGATCTTCTATTTGCTAGAATAGGGCTTGTGAGAAAGGAGGGTGTTCAAATGGCAAAATGTGCCCTTTGCGGAAAAGGGGTAAAGGTTGGAATGCAGGTCAGCCATTCCCACATCCGCACCAAAAGAACCTGGTCTCCGAACCTGCAATCCATCCGGACGGTCGTCAACGGAAGGCCTGTTCGTCTTAAAGTTTGCACGCGCTGTCTTAAAGCAGGCAAGGTAAAACGCGCTCTGTAGCTTTAAAAGAAAACCTCGTTCAGGGTTTGGCCGGTTTCTGCATCAATCAGCCGGACGCTTCTTTCATCAACCAGAGCAGCCGTGGGTCTTGCCGGGGTGCCCTTTGGGAGAGAAGGAGAGCCGGGATTGAGAAAAACGACTCCCCTCTCCTTTGAAATTTCGGGAAGGTGAGTATGTCCGGAAATCAGCAGCCGAACCCGGTAGCGCTCTGCCTGCGCCTGCAATTCCTGGAACGGGGCCTGATGCCCGTGAGTTACCAGAAGGCGCAGGCTTTCTACCTGCAAAAAGGCGTAAGGGGCCTGAAGCGGCCACTCGATTAAAAGCTGATCGATCTCTGCGTCGCAGTTTCCCCGCGCAATGATCACCGGCACCGGGGCCTTATTGATCAAAGCCGCCAGCCTTTGGGGATCGTATCCCTCCGGCAGGGGATTGCGGGGGCCGTGGTAAAGAACATCTCCTGCGTGGATGATCAGTTCCACTTCCTTGAAAACAGCACTCATTGCCTTTTCCCACGCGGCAGCAGAACCGTGAGTGTCGCTGATTATCCCGAGGCGCATAAACACTCTCCTTTATACCTGAAATCCTGCATCCCGCTGCAATTCCCGGAAGAGGTTGACCATTTCCAGGGCCGTCAGGGCCGCCTCCGAGCCCTTGTTCCCCGCCTTTGTCCCCGCCCGTTCGATCGCCTGCTCCAGGGTGTCGGCGGTAATCAAACCGTAGACAACAGGAACCCCCGTCTCCAGCCCAACCTGTGCAATTCCCTTGGTGACCTCGCCGGCAATATAATCGAAGTGGGGTGTCGCCCCTCTGATTACAGCACCCAGGCAGATCACTCCATCGTAGCCGCGCGCCGCCATTTTTTTTGCTGCAAGGGGTATTTCGAAGGCGCCGGGAACCCATGCCACCTCAAGATCCTGGTCGCCCACCCCGTGCCTCCGGAGGGTGTCAAGGGCACCGCTCAGGAGACGGCTTGTAATGAAGTCGTTAAACCTGGCCACAACGATTCCGAAGCGCAGTCCCTGGCCTAGAAGCTTCCCTTCGAAAATTTTCACCATCGGCTTCTTCTCCTCCCTCTACTTTTTCAGGGCCAGAAGGTGCCCCAATTTTTCTTTTTTCGTCTTTAAATAGCGGTGATTCTCCGCAATGGGAGGGATTTCAATGGGGACCCTTTCCACAATCTCCAGTCCGTACCCCTCCAGACCCGCGATTTTCCGGGGGTTGTTCGTGAGCAACCGGATCTTCTTTAAACCCAAATCCACAAGAATTTGAGCTCCTATCCCGTAATCGCGCAAATCCGGGGGAAAGCCGAGCAGCTCGTTGGCTTCAACGGTATCGCACCCCTGATCTTGAAGTTTATAAGCTTTGATTTTATTGAGAAGCCCGATTCCCCTCCCCTCCTGCCTCATATACAACAGGACGCCGGTTCCTTCCCGCGCAATCATCTTGAGGGCCTGGGCAAGCTGCTCACCGCAATCGCAGCGGAGGGATCCGAAAACATCCCCGGTCAAGCATTCCGAGTGAACACGGGTAAGAACCGGATTCTGAGGCTGAATCTCACCCTTTACCAGGGCAAGGTGGCAGTTGTGGTCCAGAATGCTCTCATACGCAACGGCCTTAAACTCTCCGTACCTGGTGGGAAGGAGTGTGGCAGCAACCTTCCTGATCAGTTTCTCCGTCCGGCGCCGGTATTCGATGAGATCGGCAATGGTAATAATCTTCAAGCCGTGTTTTTGAGCAAACTTGAGCAGCTCCGGCACGCGCGCCATTGTTCCGTCGTCATTCATAATTTCGCAGATAACACCGGCAGGATAAAGACCGGCCAGGCGCGCCAGGTCCACGGCTGCCTCCGTATGGCCGGCCCTTCTCAAGACGCCGCCTTCCTTTGCCCGCAGAGGAAAAACATGCCCGGGCCGCCGCAGGTCCTGTGGTTTGGTTTTGGGATCAAGAATGGTGCGAATGGTGAAGGCGCGCTCAAAAGCAGAAATCCCTGTGGTAACGGTGGCCGCGTCTACGGAAACCGTGAAAGCCGTTTCTAAACTTTCCGTATTCTGGGCAACCATTGGCTGAATCTCCAACTCATCCAGGCGCTCACCGATAACCGGCATGCAGATGAGTCCTTTCCCGTAGGTAGCCATGAAGTTAATGGCTTCCGGGGTGACCTTCTCTGCGGCAATGACAAGATCCCCCTCGTTTTCCCGGTCCTCATCGTCCACGACAATAACCATCCGGCCTGCTTTAATCTCTTCAATGGCCTCCTCGATGCTGTGAAACTGTCCGCAGTGCTCCATGTCTGCTCCTCCCCAATCTCTCAATCAAATAAACCCGTGTTCGGCTAGAAATTCCGGAGTTATTCTCTCGCTTTGTCCAATCCCTCGCCTCATGAGCAAGTAGCTGATATATTTTCCCATGATATCCGCCTCAATGTTGAGGAGATCGCCCACCCGTTTGCTTCCCAATGTGGTTTTTTCCCTGGTATGGGGAATCAAGCTGACCATAAAGGCGCCCGGTTTTAAATCTGCGACAGTGAGGCTTACTCCGTCCAGGGCTACAGAACCCTGGGGCACCAGAAAACTTTCCACCTCCGGTGGGGCCTTGATCCACAATTCAACAGCAATACCCCGCGGCCGGGAACTCAAGATCGCTCCGGTCGCATCTACGTGTCCCGTTACAAAGTGGCCGCCCAACCTCCCCCCTATCTTCAGGGCCCGCTCCAGGTTAACGACAGCACCCGGCGCCAAGAGCCCGATGTTTGTCTTTTCAAGGGTTTCCGCCATCACATCTACCGTGAAAGCACAGGAATCGAAGCCGGTTACCGTAAGACAGACGCCGTTTACGGCGATGCTGTCCCCTTCTTCCAGGCCCTCAAGCACCCTGCGGGCCTCTATGGTCAAAAAGCCCGAGGGCCCGCCTTTCACAAAACTCCGGACGAGTCCCTTCTCTTCCACAAGGCCCGTAAACAACCGCTTTCACTCCCTTACGCGCGCCGCGCCGGGTATCCGGTGATCATTAAATCATCGCCCGCTTTGGTGCAGACCAGTTCGGAAATCAAAAAGGCGTCCTTCAAGCTTTCAAAACCGGGGCCCCCAAAGGGCCCCGGGGCGCGGCTTCCTCCGATGATTTTCGGGGCAAGAAAGAAAATAAATTTATCGATAATTCCTGCTGCAAGGGCGCCCGCGTTTAAGGTTCCCCCTCCCTCGAGGAGAACACTTAAAACCTCCCTTTTGCCGAGTTCCACCATCAGCGACCGGAGGTTAACCCGGCCCTCCTGCTCCGGCAGCTCCCAAACTTCCACACCGGAAGCGGCCAATAATGTTTTCTTTTCCGCCTGAAATTTTCCTTTCACGGCAGCAACTACTGTCGGCACTTCCTGCGCGGTCTGGACAAGGCGGGCCTCAAGGGGAATTCGCAATCTGCTGTCCACAACGACGCGCAGGGGTTGTTTATCTTCGCCCGGCAGCCTCACGGTAAGCAGGGGATCATCGGAAAGCACGGTCCCGATGCCCACCATGACGGCATCATTTTCCGCCCGCAGGCGGTGGACGCAGGCCCGCGCTTCTTTTCCCGTAATCCACCGAGAATCCCCGGTGCAGGTGGCAATTTTTCCATCAAGGCTCATCGCCACCTTCAGGGTAACAAAAGGCTCCTTTGAAACGATGTATTTAAAAAAGGCCTCGTTCAGGCGGCGCGCCTCCTCTTCCAGAAGGCCCACCCGAACGTCAATGCCCGCTTCCCGCAAAGCCTGGATTCCTTTTCCGGCCACCAGCGGGTTGGGATCTGGAGTGGCCACATAAACCTGTTTGATCCCGGCGCGGATGATGGCCTCGGTGCAGGGAGGGGTCCGTCCATAGTGGCAACAGGGTTCCAGAGAAACGTAAAGGGTTGCACCCTCTGCCTTTTCACCCGCCTGCTGCAGGGCAAGAACCTCTGCGTGGGAGGTGCCGGCTTTCCGGTGGTATCCCTCTCCCACGATCAACCCGTTCTTAACCACGACTGCTCCCACAAGCGGATTGGGGCTCGTTTTCCCCCGGGCTAAAGCGGCCAGCTCCAATGCCCGCGCCATAAAGAAGGATTCTCTTTCCACCAGATCTTCCTCCAGATTTTAGCGGATCATAAAAAATCCCGCAGCCGAAGGCCCGGGATTGAAACACAAAGCACCAACTGCACAGAAGAACTTCCCTCTCCCCTCCAGACTTTCACTGTCGGCTCCGGATTCTCACCGGATCAATCCAGCACTCACAAACGGGAGTGCCGGACTCGCGGGCTTAACCTCACTGCAAGGCATCACCGCCGGTGCGGAATTCCACCTGCCCCCGAAGGAGCCTTCAGGCCCTGACTTATCTGGTTTTTTCAATTCTCTTGTGATTTTACACCCTTCTCTTGAACAGGTCAACCTTTTTTCAAAAAAGTTTTTACTTTCCGGCGCAGCAGCGGAGGAAGGCCACAATTGAGCGGTCATAGGTGCGCTCAACTTCCGGTGGGAAAAAGCAGCCAGGCAGCTCGCCGCGCTTTCTGTGGTAAGCAACGCACTCGCAGCAGATCCCTTTTTTCTCGCAGTGTTGATAGGTGCAGGAGCAATTCTCAAGATTCTTTTCCCTCTGGCACTCCACAAGAATCCACCTCCTAAAATAAACCTTTAAAAAATTTATCTAAAGCAAAAATTTCTCAGGGGATTTACATGGTGCTTGGGAGGTTTCTTCTAAGCAACCGCCGGCAGGTGGTTAAACCTCCGAATCCTGGAAATTTCCCCACCAGCTTTCGCGGAAGGCCCCTTCCGCCTGGCTCCGGTACTCCTGGAGGGCCTTTCCCGGGTCTTCTTCGTTAAACAGGGCAGAGCCGATCACGAGGTGATCTGCCCCGGCAGCAACAACCCCTGCCAGGGTTGCACGGTTGATCCCGCCGTCAACCTGAATCTCCACCGGGAGCCGGGCGCGTAAAATTCTCTTTCTTAATTTTTTAATCTTCCGGAGCATCTGGGGGATAAACTCCTGGCCTCCCCACCCCGGATTCACGGTCATTAGCAAAACCAGATCGACCTCTTCCAGAACAAATTCCAGGGCATGAAGAGGAGTGGCGGGATTTAAGGCAACTCCTGCCTTCAAACCCAGTCCTTTGATGGCCTTAACCACGCGGTGGAGGTGAGGGGAAGACTCGGCATGAACGGTTAAACTGTTTCCCCCTGCCCCGGCAAAAGCCTCCAGGAAACGTTCGGGCTCCTGCACCATCAGGTGAATATCAAAGGGAAGTCTGGTAATCTTGCGGAGGGAGGCCACGACCGGAGGGCCAAAGGTAAGATTCGGAACAAAGCGCCCATCCATAATGTCAAGATGCAGGGAGTCAGCCCCGCCTTCTTCAAGGCGGCGGATCTGAACTGCAAGATTGCCAAAATCGGCTGTCAAAATAGAGGGGGCAAGCTGGATCTTCATTCGTAAATCCGCTCCCTGGCAAGAACTTCAAAAAGCATACTCAGATAGTTTCGATAGCGGGTGGGGTTGATCCTCCCTTCCTGAAAAGCAGCCCTCACCGCACAACCGGGTTCCTGCATATGCAAGCAATCGTGAAACCGGCAGCCCTTAGACAGCTCGTGAATTTCCGGAAAATAATAACCGAGCTCCGTTCTTTCCAGGCGGGGCAAATCCAGGTTGCTAAAACCGGGGGTGTCGGCAATTAAGCCTCCTGCAAGGGGCAGAAGCTCCACATATCTGGTGGTATGCCTTCCCCTCTTCAGCTTCCTGCTGACCTCCCCTGTTTTCAAAGAGAGGCCGGGCTCCAGAGCATTGAGGAGCGTTGACTTGCCGGCACCCGAGGGCCCGGCTAAAACAGAAAGCCTGCCTTTGATCAGGTCACGCAAATTTTCGACCCCCCTGCCCTGGAGTGCGGAGACAAGAATTGCCACATAACCTATCCCCCGGTAGAGGGAGGCCAGGCCGGCCGCAAACTCTCCGTCAACAAGATCCAGCTTGTTGAAGCAGATGACGGCGTCGATCCCTTCAACACCGCACAAGACGAGAAGGCGATCCAGTAGTTTCAAGTCCGGTTCGGGCTGCGCCAGGGAAAAAACCAAAATTGCCTGATCCACGTTTGCGACGGCCGGACGGCGGAGGGTGTTCTTGCGTGGGAGGATGGCCTCGATGACCCCCATTCCCTCCTCCACAGGCGAAAACAGCACGCGGTCGCCCGGGAGCAAGAACTGTTCTTTAAACTGGAGGCGGCCCCGCCCCCGGCACCGCCAGATCTTCTGGTCTGATTGAACGAAATAGAAGCCTCCATAGCCCTTAACGATCAATCCTTCGTGCATGAATGCCTCCTCTTAACCCCGCCTATTCTATGGAGTATTTTTCAAAAAACTGGCCCTGGAAATAAATCTGGATTTCTCCGGCGCCGAAAACCAGGAATTCTTTTTTAATCTTCTCTCCTGCCTGGTGGAACTGCTGGTAAACAACCCGCGTGCCCCGGGCATCCTGGACAACAACCTTAACCTCTCCCGAATCGCGTACCTTCAGTTCCAGAGGAACCAGACGCTGCTGGGGCCCGGGGCCCTTGCTGCGGATTACGTTTACAACATCGCCGGGGCGAACCGGTGTGCCCTGGCTGATGCTTTGACCAAAAATGATTCCCTCCGGATAGTCAAGACTGGCCTCGTCCCTGATTTCACCCAATCCCAGCCCCACGCTGTCCAGGACCTCCCGCGCCTGTTCCACCGTAAGGCCGATCAGGGAGGGCATGACAAGATCTCCCGGAGGGGGCCCCTTGCTCACCCGAAGAGTAACTTCGCTCCCCTCCGTTACCCGACGGTCTCCGGCAGGCACCTGCCCTGCTATCGCCTGGGGGGGAACGTCCTGGTCGTAAACTTCTTCCACTTTGACCTGAAAACCGGCGTTTGTTAAGTAGGCTTTTGCTTCCCTCAACGGGTAGCCCGTGACATCAGGCAGCCAGACAAGGCGCGGCCCTTTGCTCACCCACAGCTCGACAACACGCCCCTTTTTCACAGGCGTTCCTGCCAGCGGGCTCTGGCGCAAGACAATTCCGGCAGGGACCTGGGGATCATAGATTTCGTGGGCCCTGGGATCCAGCCCCAAGGCTTTTATTTTAGCCTCCGCATCGGCAAGGGGAATTTGGGTTACCGGGGGAACAGTGACATCCCTGACGAAAAACCATTTCGATGCCGCCCAAACACTTCCCGCAGTGATCAGGACCAAGAGGGCAAACAGCGCCAGCCAGGCAGCAGGGCGAAAGCGCCGCTGCGGGGAGCCCTCTGGTGCGCCGGAAGTCAGGTGCGCCAATTCTCCATTGTTATTCTCATCCTCAATATCTTCGCGCGGGGCGAACTCCTCTGCCAGCGCCCTCTGCATCTCTCTTGCAGAAGCAAAACGCTGCCGCGGGTCTTTTGCCATTGCCTTAAAAATAATTTTTTCCAGCCACCGGGGGACCGCGGGGTTCTCTTTGCTGGGAGCGGGGGGTAATTCCTGCAAATGCTTCAGGGCAACTGAAATCGGGTTGTCACCGCGAAAGGGTACATGCCCTGTAACCACTTCGTAGAGCACAACGCCCAGGGAGTAGAGATCAGATTTCGGGCCCACTTCTTCACCCCGGGCCTGCTCTGGCGAAAAGTAGTGTACCGAACCCATCACCGAGCCGGACTGGGTGGCGCTGGGCAGGGAAAGCACCCTTGCCAACCCAAAGTCCGTTACCTTTACCCGCCCTGCAGGCGTCACCAGAATATTGTGGGGCTTAATGTCCCGGTGGATAATTCCTTTTTCGTGGGCATGGGCCAGGGCCGCGCAAACCTGGGCGCCGAGATTAGCTGCTTCCGCCGGGGGGAGCGGCCCTTCCCTTTCAATAATCTCTTTTAAATTGGACCCCTCAACATACTCCATAACAAGGTAGGGAATACCCGCTTCCTCGCCGATATCGTAGATGCTCACAACGTTCGGGTGAGAGAGGCTTGCTACAGTCTGGGCCTCCCGCCGGAAACGCTGTACGAATTCCTTGTCTTCTGCCAGCTCGGCCCGCAGGATTTTTACGGTGACGATCCTGTTCAGGATCCTGCACCTTGCCTGATAAACATGGGCCATGCCTCCGGAGCCGAGTTTTGCCACGATTTCGTATCTATTGCCCAAAATTTTTCCCACCATTGAGTCAAACCCCCTCAGAACAAGGCAAGCTTCATCAATTCCCGGGCTATGGGTGCTGCCACCCTGCCTCCCTGCCCTCCGTTTTCGATCAAGACACTGACGGCTACCCGGGGCCGGTCCGCAGGGGCAAAGGCGACAAACCAGGCATGAGGGGAGCCTGCCGGATTTTCTGCGGAGCCGGTTTTGCCCGCCACCTGAATTCCCGGAAGAGACGCAGCCCTTCCCGTACCCCTTGCAACGGCCTCCACCATTGCCTCCCGCACTCTTGCCGCAACCGGAGAAGGTACGGTTCGCCTTAAAACACGGGGCCGGGCCCTCCAGATTACTTCTCCTCCGGGGCTCCGAATTTCGCGCACCAGGTAAGGCTTCATCATCACCCCATCATTGCCAAGGGAACCGGCTACAAGCGCCATAAACAAAGGACTGGCAACGATTTTACCCTGCCCCACCGCCGCCTCGGCGAGGCCGCTTGCGCTCGCAAAGCTTTCCTCCGGCAGAGGAATCGGCTCTGCCGGCAGTTCCAGGGGAACCCCTTTCCCCCAACCGAAATTTCGAAGGCCCTCCGCAAAACGTGCGGCTCCCAGCCGCAGCCCCAAACCACCAAAATAGCTGTTGCAGGAAACCGCCAGGGCGCGGTTTAAATCAACCCATCCGTGCGGGCGGAGATCGCGCAGACGCCCTCCCTGAATCTCCAGTTCCCCCCGGCAAAAAACGGATTCACCGGGGAGTTGTGGAAACTCTTTTACACCAATCGCTGCAGTCACAATTTTTAAAGTCGATCCGGGTGGATACAAACCGGCGGCAGCCCGGTTTAAAAGAGGGTGTCCGGGGTTACTTTTGAGCTTTTCCCAGTTTTCTTCAAGCTCGCGCGGGTTGGGGTCAAAGCCCGGAGTGCTTACCATGGCAAGGATTTCTCCGGTTTGGGGATTTAAAACAACCGCAGCGCCCCGGTGAGGCGCAAGCAGTTGCCAGGCTCTCTCCTGCATTTTATGGCTAATCGTAAGATAGAGATCATTCCCCCGGACCTCCTTTAACCCCCAACGCACCTCCCAGCTTTTAACAATTGATCCCCTCATGCCTAAAAGCTCGTGATCGTAAATCTCCTCCAGCCCTGCTTTACCCAAACGCCGGGATTCGTAACCGACAAGGTGGGCATAAAGGGGTCCGAACCGGTAGCGCCGGAAGAAGCCCTTTCCCAGGCGGAGACTTTCTGCTATTTTTTCGCCCTCCCGGGCGTAGATTCCTCCCCGAACCACGCGCTTTTCCAGAAGCCAGGGCCGGGGGTTTGCGCTGTTTTTACACAAGGCGGGCCCCTTCCAGATCTGGACGTAAACCAGGTAAAGAGAGTAAATTACAAAACACCCGACGATAAAGAGGCTAAACTTTCTGATGGAATCCTGCATGACCTGTTTTCACCCACTCACTCACCTTCAGCAGGGTTCCGGTCAGGAAGCAGTTAGAAACCAGAGAGCTTCCCCCGTAACTGAGAAAGGGTAAAGGGAGCCCCGTTAAAGGAATGAGATTAACCACCCCTCCGAGAATGATCAATGCCTGGAGGGCGAACAGGGAGCTGAACCCGAAGATCAGCAGGCATCCGAACCCTTCAGGCATCCGGAAAGCGATCCGCAGCCCCCGCCAGACGAAGAAAAGATAAAGGGTGATGATGCCCAAAGTTCCCGCGAGACCGAATTCTTCTCCAATTAAAGAAAAAATGAAATCGGTATGAACGGCGGGGATCAATTCAGGGAAGCCGCTCCCCAGACCCCAACCCAAAAGGCCGCCGCTTCCCAGGGCGAAAAGTGATTGGAGGATCTGGTAGCCCCCGCCTCCCGGCGACTGCCAGGGGTTAAGATAAACCGCAATTCTGGTACGCACGTGAGGAAAAAGAAAATAACACAGAAGGGCGCCTCCCAGGAAAAGGAGGATGCCCGTCAACAGATATGAAAAACGCTGCGTGGCAAGATAAACCATCAGCAAAAAGGTGGCAAAAAAAAGGAGGGCCATTCCCAAATCCCGCTGAAAGACGAGAAGCAGGAGGGAAAGGCCGCAGGCGGCCAGCAGGGGGCCCAGATAAGGCCAGTCCGGGACTAAAAAAGGGCCGATTTTCCTCGTCCCCCGCGTTAAAATTTCCCGGTTTTCATCCAGGTATCCTGCTAAAAAAATCACCATAAAGATTTTCACGGCCTCGGAAGGCTGAAAGCGAAAAGAACCCAGGGCAAGCCAGCTTCGGGCTCCCCCTGCCCCGGTTCCCAAGAAAATGGTGAGAAAAAGGAAAACGATCCCCAAGGCCATAAAGAGATATTTATAGTCGGTCAAACGCCTGTAGTTGCGCAAAAATGCCTGAACCAGCCAGATGATGAGCAGGCCCAGCAGGACCCAAATGGACTGCCGCAGTCCGAAAAAGGGGTTGATGCGGTAGAGAAAAATCAGGCCGAGTGAAGCCAGGACCCCAAACAAAGAGAATAAAAAAGGGTCTCCCCTTCTCCGCAGGTGGCAAACAAGGGAACTTGCCCCGAGAAGAAAACCAACAAAGGCAAGGAGCGCAAAATCGTGCAGCCCGATAAACCTCTCTGCATACAGGGCCGCCCCGCCGGCAATCGGAAAGACACCGGGGCAAAAAGACAAAAGATAAGAGGTGAAGCCTTTAACCTGAACATCCCCTGAAGTTAAAGCAAGGGTAACCCGTCCGATTTGCAGCCGGTCCCCCGGCCTGATTCTCGCAGCTGCAAAAAGGGGTTTGTTGTTTAAAAAGGTCCCGTTGGTGCTGCCCAGATCCTCTACGAAGTACTCTCCTCCGGAAAGGTAAATTCTGGCGTGGCGGGAAGAAACGTAATGATCCGGGAGATTAATATCGCAATCCGGACCTCTTCCAATTATTACATCGTTTTTGAGAACCCACCTTGTCCCCGGTGCCACCGCAAGGCACTCTGAAAGAAGAACCGTCAGTGTAGCTGCCGGCCTTCTGGATGCCCGTACCTCCCCTTTCAGATCCTTAACGATTAAAGAAACCACCCAGAAGAAAAAAAGATAGAGCAAGACAAGAACCAGATACTTGAAGGCCAAGGTGAGCCAGACCACTGCTTCAGCCCCCTTCAACCTGCAAGATGTTCTCTCCAATCTGGATTCTATCCCCGATCTTGAGGCACTTCTGTTTAATCGGAATCCCGTTTACCAGCGTGCCGTTCCGGCTCTGGAGATCGGTTAAATAGAGATTGCCGTCGCGCCATTCAAGCAGGGCATGCTCCCGGGAGGTGTTTAAATCCGAAAGCACAATCTGGTTTGTGCTTTTTCGCCCGATTGTGTACCGTTCTTCCCTGCCGAGAGAAAAGACCTTTCCCTGGTCGGGCCCCTGTACCACCTTGAGAAAAAAGCCCTCCCTTTCCTGAAGTCCTTTTTTACTAAAAATCATCGTATGGTCAATCTGGCGAATTTCCTCGCTCCGGGCCGGGCCGGTTACCGGCTCTTCAACTTCAGGCGACTCCCGTTCTTCTCTGGAGGAGGCAAACGAGGATTTTACCCGAATTTCGCCAATTCCCAGCGAGGGATCTTCAAGAAAAGAAACCCGCGGCCTCCCGATTAAGGTAAACCCCTTTTCGGCAGCTTTAACCTGAAGGTATTCTTCAAGTTCTCTGCTGAAGGGCTCCTGGAGAGGAGCGCATTTTTCGTAATCGGCCCTCCCCAGGCTCACGGTAAAAGTATTGGGAGCATAAACCCGGGAAACGCTTACCCGCCGCTGGGCATTCATTTCCCTCACGAGGGCCCGGGCAATCTCTACGGGCTGGATAGGTCGGTTGCCTTTTCTCCGAAAAATGCCTTCCCAGAAGTTGGTTAACCACTTTTCCCATACTTGCAAATCCATCTTCTCACCTGCTCTTCGCTTGTCTTCTTCAGGCACGCCAGAAAAAAACCATCGGTTCCGTGGCGGTGAGGCAAGAGCTGGAGGTGGCCGGCCCGTGCCGAAACTCGATCTTCGTCATATACAAGCGGGAAAGGAAGCCGGGAAACGATCTCTTGAGGTTCAAAATCTGGATGGTCGGTTAAAAAACGCGTTACCACCTCGAGATTCTCTTCGGGCTCGGTTGAACAGGTGCTGTAGACCAGAACCCCGCCCTTTTTTAAGCACTTCCCGGCACCTTCCAGGATCGCCAGTTGCGCCTGGGCGTGATGGACCAGTTCCTCGGGGCAAACGCGCCAGCGCAAGTCGGGGCGCCGCCTGATTACACCAAGGCCGGAGCACGGCGCATCCACCAGCAAGTAATCTGCCCTTCCCCACAACTCTTCAGGAAGAAACCGGGCATCGAGGAGAGAGGTTTCGACGATGGAAATCCCCAGCCTGAGACAGGTTTTCTGGACCAGCCTCAGCCGGTGCTCGTGAATATCCAGCGCCAGAACCCTTCCCTTGTTTTTCATGATCTGGGCAAGGTGACTCGTTTTCCCTCCGGGGCCGCTGCACGCGTCAACAACAAAGGACCCGGGTTGAGGATTCAGGACAAGAGAGGCAAGCATCGAACTTTCATCCTGGACGACAAAAAAACCTTCTCGGAAAGAAGCGCAGTCGGGCAAAAAAGCAAGCCGGGAAACCCTCAATCCCTCCGGGATGAGAGGGCTTGGCCGGGCGGATATCCCTTCCTCTTCTAATATTTTACGCAACTGCTCGGGTGAAGCTTTCAGCGTGTTGCAGCGGAGCACAAGAGGAGGCGGCATGTTGTTTGTCCTGCATAAAGCAATCGTTTCCTCCTCCCCAAAACGCCTTAACCAGCGCTCCACGAGCCAGGCGGGATGGGAGTATTTCACGCTGATATGGAGCACAGGATCTTCCTGCAGCGAAGGGTACTCAATTCTTTCCGGGTGGCGCACGATATTGCGCAGCACTCCATTAACAAACCCCGCCAGACTGTCAAGCCTCCATTTCCTTGCCAGATTCACGGATTCGTTGCAAACAGCGGCGGCCGGAACCCGCTCTAAAAAGAGCAACTGGTAAACGGCGAGCCGCAAAATATTCCGGATCACATAATTCAAGCGCTCAACAGGAACCTTGCTGAATTTGCCGATCACCCAATCAAGGGTGTTCCTCAAACGGAGGGTGCCGTATGCAAGCTCCGTCAGCAAAGCCATCTCTGCAGGGTTGAGGCGGCGGGACCGTGTCAGCTTCTGGAGAGCAAGGTTGGCGTAAGCCCCCTCGCGCTCCACCGCCAAAAGTATCCGAAGCGCCCCATCCCGTGCCGAGGAAAAGTTTTGCAAAAGATCTCCTTGCTTCACCTGTTCAATTCCACCCTAAGGTAATTCTACCCGCTTTCCGGTTCCTGTGACAACCTCTGCTCCCGAGGCTCCCGGGTTTGCAAAAAATAAAGAACCGCGCCTTCCACCTCTTTTAAGTCAACACGGGTGTTGAAGCAGGGGCCGTACGGTCTTTGATTCAAAACGCCGAGCACCGGGAGGGGGCTGGTATCCTGAATCCCGCTCGCAAGATCCCGCTCGCAGGCAATTGCAATGATCGCCTGGGGCCGGTAAAGCTGGATAAAGCGACGGGCCAGGGTTCCCCCTGTTGCAAAAGCAAGCCTGATTCCGTATCGGTCCCGCAAGGAAAGGAGTTCAGACACCTGGCACCTGCCGCACCTTTTGCAGTTGTCAGGGTAAAGCGTAATTTTGTGAGGACACTCGGCATTTTGGAGACAATGAGGAGCAAGGAGGAGGAGCTGGCCTGGCAGAACCCGCTTCCGCCTTGCCCGGACCAGCTGGTTGTTCACTTCCACAAAGGAGGCCTGCACCTTTTCCTGGCCGAAACCCAAAATGCGCCCCAACATCAAAGAGATTGGGAAAAGCAGGGTGAGAGTCACCCGGATTAAATGCTCGAATGAAGGAATCGTCCTTGCGCTCCAAAGCGTCAGGATGATGCCGGCAATTCCAAAGGAAACAATCCCCAGGACTGCTATGATCAAAAGCGCAAGAATCAGCAAAATGATTCGATTCAGGGGCCGTTCCCAGTTGATTGCAAGGTAAACTGTAAAAATCACAAGGAGCAGGATCAGAGCCACCCCGAGGCCAAGCAATCCGATAAAAAGACGCTTCCTGGCGCGCACCGGGAAACCCTACTCTCCCAAAAGGATGCCGGGTTCGATCCTGTAGCCACGCGAAAATTCGGCGCCGCTCATCCGGGGGCGGCCTGCAGGCTGGACCTCTTGAAGCAAAAGCCGGCCCTGGCCCGTTTGAACGGTGAAGCCGAGCTTGGGATCAACAGCCACGACCTGACCCGGGCCGAAATCCCCTGCATCCTGATCGATTACCTGAGCACGCCAGATCTTGAGAATTCTTCCTTTAAAGAAAGTATACGCCCCCGGGCAGGGATTCATACCCCTGATCAGATTGTACAGGTCTTCGGCCTTTTTCTCCCAGGCGATTCTCTCCTCCCAGGGTTGAAGCGGAGGGGCATAGGTTGCCTTGCTGTGGTCCTGGGAGCGGCGGGGGGCGCTCCCCTGATCGATCATGGTCAGGGTTTTAAGCACAAGAGCCGCGCCCTTCTCTGCTAAAAGCTCCGCAAGCTCCCCATAGGTGGCATCATCTTCGATTGCGACCTCCTCCTGGAGAATGATATCTCCAGCATCCATTTCCGGGCTCAGGTACATCGTTGTCACTCCCGTTTTTTTCTCGCCGTTGATGATCGCCCTTTGAATGGGAGCCGCTCCCCGGTAAGCAGGAAGCAGGGAGGGATGGAGGTTAATGCACCCCTTGGGAGGAAGACTGAGGATCTGGGGGGGGAGCAGCTTCCCGTAGGCAACGACAACGGCCACCGCAGGCCGCAAATGCCGAAACGCCGGGAGGCCGAAGAGGTTTTTTGGCGATTCCACCTGAAAAACCGGGACCCCGGAGCCGGCAAGAAAACTTTTGACCGGGGGAGGAGCAACCTTCCGGCCGCGCCCCCGCGGCCGGTCAGGCTGCGTGACAGCTCCGGCCAGCTTCCACTTGCTTTCAAGCAGCAATTTCAAAGTAGGAAGCGCGAATTCCGATGTTCCGAAAAAAAGGATTTCCACGATTCCCCCCTGCCTCCTGGCCTCAGCCCTCTATAAACTTGATTACCTTGTCGATGAAGAGGATTCCGTCCAGATGATCTATCTCATGCTGCAGGGCACGCGCCCCCAAGCCGCTCGCTCTGATCTCAACCTGGTTCCCATCGCGGCCCCATCCCTTTACAACGACCCGGGCGGCGCGTTTAACCTCTCCGGCAACACCGGGAATGCTCAGGCATCCCTCGACTCCGATCTCCTCTCCCTGCCTGGAAACTATTTCTGGATTAATCAACTCCCAGAGCCCTTCCCCTACATCTACTACGATCACCCGCTTGGAAATGCCGATTTGAGGAGCAGCAAGCCCCACTCCCTTCGCCGCATACATGGTTTCGGCCAGGTTGGCGAGCAATTTCCGGATGTTGTTGTTGACCTCCGGGACAGGGCGGGCCTTCTCCCGCAGCACGGGGTCTCCTAATTCTACAATTTTGTAAACGGCCACTTCTCCATTCACTCCCAAAGAAGTCGTCAATTTTTAAAATCCAAATGGATCTACTTCTACATTTATTATAACATTTGTTTTGTCATAATAGCGGTCAAGACAGGCTTTGATCTTGCCATGGCTCCCGCTGCACTTTCCCTTCAACATGATTTGCCACCTGTAGTACCCCCTGGCCTTCAACACCGGTGCCGGGGCGGGCCCCAAAACGGCGACCGGAGCCTCCTGGAGAAGCTCCCGGAACTCCTCAGCAAGGGCAGAAGCTAAAGATTTTACTTCCTGCTCTCGTTCTCCCAGGATCCGAACGCGGATCAGCTCCTCAAAGGGCGGGTAGCCCAGATAGGCCCGGTTTCTTATCTCTTCCCGGTAAAAAGAAAGGTAATCCCTGCGGCAGGCGCTCCAGATGCTGTAGTGGCCGGGATGGTAGGTCTGAATCACAACCTCGCCCGGGATGCGGCCGCGTCCTGCCCTTCCCGCAACCTGAGTGAGGAGCTGAAAGGTGCGTTCGGCAGCGCGGTAATCCGGCAGGTTCAAAGCGAGATCGGCATTCAGAACTCCGACAAGGGTTACTCCGGGGAAGTCGTGCCCTTTTGTCACCATTTGGGTGCCGAGAAGAATATCGATCTCCTTTCTGGCAAAACTGTCCAGAATCCGGGCAAACGCCTCCCTTTTCCGGGTTGCATCCAGATCCAGGCGTTGGATGCGGGCCTCCGGGTAAAGGCGGCGGATAAAATACTCAACCCGCTGCGTTCCGGACCCCAGCAGAGTCAGCTTCTTTGCGCTTCCGCACCAGGGACAGCGCTCGGGAAGCCGGCACCTGGAGTTGCAGTAGTGGCACCGCAGGTCCCCTGTCGTCCGGTGGTAGACGAGAGAAATCGAGCAGTTTTTGCACTTTAAAACGTAACCGCAAACAGGGCAAAAAACAAGGGGGGCAAAACCCCGGCGGTTGAGAAACAATATTACCTGCTCGCGCCGTTCCAGGCGGAGCTGAATCTGTTCTCTCAGGTACCGGCTCAGGAAACCCGCCCCCAGGTCCTGTTCCGTCCGCAGATCGATAACGGAGATGCGGGGGAAAGTCCGCCCCTGAGGCCGCCTGAACATTGTTAATAACCTGTAGCTTCCTTCTCCTGCCCGGTTGTAGCTTTCCAGGGAAGGCGTGGCGCTCCCCAATACAAGCACTGCCTTGTTTAAAAGAGCACGCTGTTCGGCAACATCCCGGGCATGATAATAGGGTTTTTCCTGCTGCTTGTAAGAAGGATCGTGTTCTTCATCGACAACGATCAGGCCAAGATCGGAAAAGGGAGCCAAAACTGCAGAGCGGGGGCCGATGAGAACTCGCAATTCCCCCCGCTTAACACCCTCCCAAATCCGGTATTTCTCGCCCCGGGATAATCTGCTGTGCCAGACTGCCACCCGTTCCCCAAAAACCGCTCGAAACCAGGCTCCTGCCTGGGGGGTGAGGGCAATCTCGGGAACGAGATAGAGGACCTGGCGCCCAAGGGAAATGGCTGCAGCCGCGGCACGGAGATAGACCTCTGTTTTTCCGCTTCCGGTGACCCCGTAAAGAAGAAACCGCCTTGCTTCCCGCGCCCGCAGGGAACTTATAATTTCTTTTAAAGCAACCACCTGCTCCCGCGTTAAAATCACCTTTCCGGGCCGGGGAGGGCTTAAAATTTTCAACGGCACCGGAGACCGGAGCCGGCGCCGGGGCCTTTCCGGAGGAGTCATGATTTTCAGGATTTCGGATAAAGGATGCAGGTAGTGTTCCGCCATCCAGCGCGCGATTGCGATAAGCTCGCGCGTTAAAACGGGTTCCGGACTGGAAACCCCGCTTATCTCCTTGAGAGGGATTCCCGCAGGAGGCGAGCTGTATCCGACAAGCCAACCCTGAACGGTCTGGTAGCCAAAGGGAACGGTCACCCGAACCCCTACCTCCGGCCGCTCCCAGTGCTCGGGTACCCGGTAGTGATAAATTCTGTCAAGCCTGGGATGATTGACGTTGACTACAACCTCAGCACACTCTTCCTCCACTTTAAAAATCCCCCTCGGGAAAATCTTAGCTCCCGTTGCTAACTTATTATAGCAAGAGAGCCCTTCGCTGTATCAGGAAACCAAGAAACAACAGAGAGTGTAACAGGGAACTGATCTCTTGAGTTGGGCTGGTTATCATGGGTTTATGTATCATTTTGGTCTGATGCAATTTTTCAAGCCCAACGGGGCGAGATGAAAATAAGGTTATTTGCAACAGTCTCCTAAAACAGCCCGGGAGGACGGCGGAGATTCCAGCGAAATTCTCCCCGCAAGAGAAGCTCCACGTTTCGTTCCAGCCCGTAATCTCGCGCCAGGCACCGAAGCTCCTCTTTGTCAAGCCTTTTTCTTGACAGCTCCTGAACACGAAGAATGCCCAGCGCGTCGTAGAAACTACGTGGGTCTCCCGCCCGGAGGAGGAGCAGGATAAGGTATTCAGGCCTTACAATATACACTTTCTGATCAAACAACACAACCTGCTCCGCGCACTCAATACAGCTTTCTTCCAAACCAGGACGTGCCCTAAGGAAATCAGCCGCAAAGGGGCGGTATACCCTCAGGACGTCCCCCACTGGATCTCCGGGGTCTGCCCCCCGCAATTCAGCAGACCATCCAAGTCCTTTACACCTCTCGAGGAACTTTTTGAAGTCTTCCCTGGAACAGCCAACAAGAAAATCTACGTCATAAGTGGCGCGAGGCTCTCCGTAAACGGCCACGGCGTAACCGCCAATGAGGCAGTAGGGAAGATTGGCGTTCTCTAAAACCCGGGCCACCTGAATTAAAGGATGCTCTTCCTGCATTTCTTAACCGCCTCCCGCAGGGCGCATACCATATTTTTGGTTTTTTCCAGCCAGAGCACCTTTTCTTCCGGAGTCATTTCTGCAAGTTGTTTCCAGTATCTTTCATCCCGTGTGACCGAACGGTAGGCGCCGACGGGATAACAGCCGTTCTCACGTTTCTTCAATTTTATCCCTCCTTGCTCAGTATACCAGAAAATGTCTACCTGAAAAAGGACTGCAATTATCCTGCTGCCGTCGGTCGAAGGCTTTTGCCCATGTGGTTATAAAGCGTCGCGACAGTCAGGCCCAGCTTTTTTGCTATCTAGACGCGGAAAAACCCGGCGGAAAACCGGGCTTTTCTGCTTCTTAAAGGTGTTTTTAATCCCGCGGCGCCCCGAAAACCCGGCGCACCGACTACTGGCGCCGAACCGAACAGGTGAGTTTTTCTGCCTCTTTTCGGAGGTGCTCCGCACGGTCGACCCTCTCCCAGGGCAGGTCCAGATCGGAACGCCCGAAGTGACCGTAAGCAGAGGTTTGCTTATAAATGGGGCGCCGTAAATCCAGCTCCCGAATGATCGCAGCTGGCCTCAAATTAAAATTGTCCTTAACAAGCTGGCAAATTGCCTCATCAGGAATTACCCCCGTACCAAAGGTATCTACCTGAACCGAGACGGGGCTGGCCACCCCGATCGCATATGCAATCTGAATTTCACAGCGCCGCGCCAGGCCGGCGGCAACGATGTTCTTCGCGATGTGCCTTGCCGCGTAAGAGCCCGACCGGTCCACCTTGGTAGGATCCTTTCCAGAAAAACAGCCCCCGCCGTGTCTCGCCATTCCCCCGTAGGTATCTACTATGATCTTCCGGCCCGTCAAACCGGTGTCTCCCTGAGGGCCGCCGATCACAAAACGCCCGGTAGGGTTGACATAAAACCGGGTATTTTTATCAATATACTCGGGAGGAATGGTGTATTTAATAACCTGCTCAATAATATCATCCCTGATTGTTTTCAGGGGGACATCGGGGCGGTGCTGGGCGGAAACAACCACCGCGTCCACCCGGATCGGCCGGTCGCCTTCGTATTCTACCGTAACCTGAGTTTTCCCATCGGGCCGGAGATACGGGATGATCCGCTTCTTGCGAACCTCGGCAAGGCGGCGTGCCAGTCTGTGCGCAAGATCGATCGGGAGCGGCATCAAATTAGGGCACTCATCTGTGGCGTATCCGAACACCATCCCCTGATCCCCGGCACCCAATTCCTGAGCATCTGCAATTTCCCCCAACTTTACTTCAAGGGCCTGGTCCACACCCAACGCAATATCGGGGGATTGTTCTTCAATCGCCGTAATAACCGCACATGTATCGCAATCAAAACCGTACTTAGCCCTGGTATACCCGATTTCCCTGATCGTCTCCCGGGCTATCCGCGGGATGTCTACGTAGCACTCCGTCGTAATCTGGCCGGCAACAAAAACAAGGCCGGTTGCCACCATCGTTTCACACGCAACCCGAGCCACAGGGTCCTTCTCGACAATGGCATCCAGAATTGCATCAGAGATTTGGTCTGCAATTTTGTCCGGATGCCCCTCGGTAACAGACTCCGAAGTAAAGAAACGCCGCGCCATCCTTCGTTTTCACCCTCTTTCGTAAATGTTGGAATCGTGGCAATCCAAACCGGCTTTAACCTGTCGGGGAAGGCTCAAGCAATTTGGCCACTGCATCCAGAATTACTCCCGCGAGTTCCTTTTTTGTCATTTTAGGAAGATCAACCGCCGCCCCGCCGGGGTACAGAAGAATCGCGATGTTGGTGTCCGCTCCAAACCCTGCTCCTTCCCTGGTAAGGTCATTAGCCACCAGCAGATCAAGATTTTTCTCTTTTAACTTTTCTTCAGCATTGTGTAAAATCCTTTCCGTCTCGGCAGCAAAACCAACCAGAATCTGGTCACCTCTTTTATGCTTTCCCAAATAAGCCAGAATATCCGGCGTTTGTTCCAGTTCAAGAACCAGGGCTTCCTGTTTTTTAATCTTCGTCTGAGCCTTTGCCCGGGGGCGGAAATCAGAAACTGCTGCTGCTTTGATCACGACATCGACCCCGGGAAAACGCGCGACCACGGCGTCGAACATCTCCTGTGCGGTTTCTACAGGAACCAGTTCCACACCCCTGGGAGGTTCCAGATCTGTGGGACCGCTCACGAGAATTACTTCGGCGCCCCTTTCCCGCGCCGCCTCAGCAATTGCATAACCCATTTTACCCGAACTGTAGTTGGATAAAAAACGCACCGGGTCGAGGGGTTCCCGTGTGGGGCCGGCAGTCACAAGGATGCGCTTTCCAGAAAGGTCCCTTTTGGGGTTGAGAATTCTCTCTACAGCTTCGACAATCTTTTGAATCTCCGCAAGCCTCCCTTTTCCCCTGACCCCACAGGCCAGCCTTCCCGTATCCGGCTCGACAAAAGAGTACCCAAAGCTTTGCAAAAACTTCATATGATGCTGGAAAACAGGATTTTCGTACATTCCTTCGTTCATTGCCGGAGCAATCAGGACAGGTGCTCTGGTCGCGAGTATTGTTGCGGATAGAAGATCATCGGCCAGCCCCGCGGCAAGTTTACAAATAAAATTAGCGGTAGCTGGGGCTACCAGCACAAGATCGGCGCGCTGCGCAAGGCTGATGTGTGAGATCTCCCAATCCCTTGGAGGTTCAAACATCTCATGGTAAACGGGGTTCTGGGAAAGAGTCTGGAACGTGAGAGGAGTGATGAATTTTGTCGCGGCGCGGGTCATAATGACATGAACCGAGTAGCCCCGCTTCACCAGGGTACTTGCCAGTTCTGCTGCTTTATATGCCGCAATGCTGCCGGTCACTCCTAAAACAATGGTCTTCGATTTCAACTGTAATCATCTCCTGTTTTCCTTATCCGTACCGCGCCTACTTGGTCGCCTTGCCCTTGGGGCGCTCCACCTTTAACTTACCTGTAGCAATTTCCTCAAGAGCAACGGTAACCGGCTTCAGAGCACGCGGCTCTCCGCCGGGACGGCTGATTTCATTAAGAATGCGCGCCCTTTTTGCTGCTACCACCACCAGTTCGTACTTACTGCTCATCTTTGTCATCAAAATATCAAGGCTCGGCTGTTCCATGACGGTCTCCCCTTTCTGCGTTCAAGCGCTCTTTTTCCTTCTCAATAATACTCAGTAATTCGGCCAGGGCACGTTCTTCTCGATCATTGACTACGACGTAGTTGTAATCTTTTGCAGCCTGAATCTCTGCCGGGGCAAACTTCAACCGTTTCCGGATCGTTTCTTCAGTATCTGTTCCCCTTTTCGTGATTCGCACTCCAAGTTCTTCTAACGAGGGAGGGGTGATAAAAATAAGCAATGCCTGAGGGAAAATTTTCCTCACCTGCTGAGCCCCTTGAATATCCAGTTCCAGCAAAACATCTTTTCCCTCACGAAGCCAGGTTTCAACCGGCCGCCGAGGGGTGCCGTAATAATTCCCGTATACTTCTGCCCACTCGAGAAACTCTCCGGCCTGCAGCTGCTTGAGGAAATCGGCCTCTGTAATAAAAAAATAATCCACCCCGTGGATTTCACCCGGACGGGAGGGGCGTGTTGTCACTGAAACCGAATACATTAAATCGGGAAGTGCCTGGCGCAGTCTGTTGCATAAAGTGCCTTTTCCTGAACCCGAGGGTCCTGAGATGATAATGAGAAGGGGCTTCGCGCTCAATTTTCTTGGGGCTCCCTGCTGCGGAATTTATTCTTCAGGCTGCTGGGCAGGCACTTCCTTGACGGAAAGACGATGAGCCACGGTTTCGGGCTGAACGGCAGAAAGAATGACGTGATCACTGTCGGTAATAATAACGGCTCTGGTTCTTCTCCCGTACGTAGCATCAATCAGCATCCCCCGGTCCCGTGCTTCTTGAATAATGCGCTTGATCGGTGCCGATTCCGGACTTACAATGGCAATAATCCGGTTCGCGGAGACGATGTTTCCGAAACCAATGTTAATCAGCTTAATGTCCATAATTTACCTCCCTCGCATGGACCACACCAGAAACTACTCGACGTTTTGAGCCTGTTCCCGCATCTTCTCCAGTTCACTCTTGATTTCAATAACCAGGGGCGAAATAATCTGATCTGCTGCCTTTGCTCCAATCGTATTGATCTCCCGATTCATCTCCTGCAGTAAAAAGTCCAGTTTTCTTCCCACGGGCCCTGGGGAATTCAGCATCTCCGCCAGCTGCTCAAGGTGGGAGGATAAACGCACCACTTCCTCCGCAATACTGCTTCTTTCTGCATAGAGAACTACCTCGTTTAAAAGCCGGCCCTCATCAACCTCAAATTCCCCTAGAAAAGCTGCCAGGCGGTTTTTAAGGCGAGACTTCATCTCCTCGCTCAGGAAAGGTGCACGCTGCTTGATCAATTCGAGAGACTTCGCAATCTGGATTTTCCGCTGGATAAAATCCTCGTACAGCCGCGCTCCTTCCCGCGTCCGCATTAAAATCAACTGATCCAGAGCCCCGTCCAGGGCCTTTTTCACAACAGGCCAGAAGCCCTCCAGATCTTCCTCCTGTTCCTCCACAAGGATGACATCAGGATACTGGGCAAGCTGATGAAGATTCAACTGAAAATCAATTTTCAGCATTTCAGCTAATTCCCTCAAGCAATTATAATATGCAACAACCAATTCTTTGTCAAGCTTGACTTTACGCTTTTTTTCGCGGTAATCCACAATGTTGACATAAATATCCAGGTGGCCGCGGGCCACCCTTTTTTGAACCTCCTCCTTAATCCGTTCCTCCAGGAAAAGGTAGGGCCGGGCAACCCGGATCACGACTTCGCAAAACCGGTGGTTTACGCTCCGAATTTCCACGGTCGCCCGCAGGCCCTCCTCTTCCCACTCACCCCGACCAAAACCCGTCATACTCTTCAGCACAGCAAACACCTGGTTCGCGCAATTCAATTTTAAGACCCTTTCGCTTAAACCAGGCTTTCCACTCTCCTTCCTGGTTATTTCAAAACTGTTATGCAAACTTAAAAAAAGCTCCCAAAAGCGCGCCGCATACGGTTGAAGGCTTCCTCAATCCGGCCCTTTTCGGTAGTTAAAGCAATGCGGAAATAGCCCTCGCCGTACCTCCCGTAGCCGATTCCTGGCGTAATCACAACACCCGTTTTCTCCAGAACCAGTTCTGCAAAGTCGGTTGAAGTGTAGCCGGGTGGAACCGGCACCCAGATGTAAATCGTTGCCTGGGGCAAGGGAACTTCCCAGCCCAAACTGCGGAGTCCGGCAACTGCAGCATTCCGTCTTTCTTCATAAACCCTCCGCATCTCCTGAACACAATCCTGGGGTCCCTCCAGGGCGCTGATCCCTGCGTATTGAATCGCCTGAAAGACGCCAGAATCAAGGTTGGATTTCAATTTCCCCAGGGCCCTGACCACTTCCGGTTTGCCGGCTGCCCAGCCCAAACGCCACCCCGTCATATTGTAGGTTTTGGAAAGAGAGTGGAACTCGATCCCGACATCCTTTGCTCCCGGTACTTCAAGAAAACTTGGCGCCACATAACCATCGAAAGTAATCTCCGAGTAAGCTGCATCGTGGCACACCAGGATGTCGAAATCGCGCGCAAAGGCAACCACATCTTCAAAAAATTCTTTCGTTGCGGTGGCACCTGTCGGATTATTGGGATAATTGAGAAACATCAACTTTGCTCTCCGTGCTACCTCAGCAGGGATGCTGCTCAAATCAGGAAGAAAACCGCGATCTGCACGGAGGGGCATCAGGTAGTTTTCCGCCCCCGCCAGAGCAGCACCGATCCCGTAAACAGGATAGCCGGGGTCGGGGATGAGGGCCAGGTCGCCGGATTCCAGGTAACAAAACGAAATATGGGCAATTCCTTCCTTTGACCCGATCAAACTAACGACTTCATTTTGCGGATCGAGATCAACTCCGAACCTCCTCCGATACCAGCCGGCTACAGCAGTCCGAAATGCCAGCAACCCGGTTGAGGTTGGGTAGCGGTGGTTTTCGGGCACCTGAGCCTGCTCAATCAAAGCCCGAACGATGTGGGAGGGTGTGGGGCGATCAGGGTCTCCGATCCCCAGATCAATAACATCAACCCCCCGCTTTCTGGCATCCTCAATTTTTTGCTCAATTCGGGCAAAAAGGTAAGGCGGCAAAGAGGCCAGACGTTCTGCTTCTTTCATCCAGTCAGCTCTCCTCTCCCCTTAAAGTTGATCCAGAAAAAATTTGCTCAAAGTGCCTTGAAAAACTTCGGAGGCGGGGCCCGTCATATAGACATGATTATTTTCGGCCCATTCTACGAAAAGCTGCCCTCCCGGCAAATTTACCCGAACACGGGAACCCGTCCTTCCGGTGAGAACTCCGCCCACAACCGAGGCGCAGGCCCCCGTCCCGCATGCCAGGGTCTCGCCTGCCCCCCGCTCCCAGACGCGCACAACAATCTCCTCCGGGCTCAGGACCTGGATAAATTCTACATTTATCCGCCTGGGAAAAAGCTCATGGTGCTCCAGACGAGGGCCCAAATTCCGAACCGGAACCTGGGAGACATCGGGTACAAAGATCAAACAATGGGGGTTGCCCATGGAAACAGCAGTATACTTCAAAGATTCCCCGTCAACCCTGATTTCTTCTTCAATCACCCTTGTCCCCGCGGGGCCCAGCACCGGGATCAAACCCCGCTCCAGAACAGGTTCACCCATGTCCACCCGCACCGCAGTAACACATTGATCCTCCAGGATTATTTCGGGAACTTTTACTCCCGCCTTCGTTTCGATTTTAAAGGCCCGCTCCTGAACAAGACCCCGTTCGTATGCATACTTCGCCACACAGCGCAGCGCGTTTCCGCACATTTCGGCTTCTGAACCATCGGGATTAAAAATCCGCATGGCCAGAACCCCCCGGGTTCCCGGCGATAAAAGAACCAGACCGTCTCCCCCTACTCCAAAATTCCGGTCGCAAATCCGGCGGCCAAAAGCCGGCAGTTTTTCTTCAGAAAGAAAGCCAAGCTCCGCAGATTCCACGAGGATAAAATCGTTCCCCAGGCCCTGCCATTTCGAAAAGTTCACTTTATTTCCCCCTCGCAAGGCTTAAATTAAAGGCGACCAGGCGGTGCCGAAACATGCCGTAGACCCAACGGATGATTCCGTTTCCGATGGTTGTCCCTCCTGCAGCCAGAATGATCAGCGCCCACTCGCCAGCCGTGAGAGGAACGGTGTGAAAAATCCTTTGACAGGCAGAAAAATAAATCACAGCCAGCTGCATCATCAGGGAGCAACCAACTGCCCCTAAAAGATAAAGATTAAAAATCCTTACCTCAAAAAGGGACCGCTGCTCGGAGCGGCAATCGAAGACATGGAACAGCTGGGCCAGTACAAGGCAACTAAAGGCAGCGGTTCGCGCCCGTGCCAGGTCACCGCTGTAGTAAAGGACGCCTGCAAAAATCAGGATCGAGCTTAACGCAATCAAAAATCCCCAGGCCAGAATTTTTCTGGCCAGGCCCCGTGCGAAAATATCTTCACCCGGAGGGCGGGGCGGTCTTTCCATGAGATTCGAGTCTGAGGCATCCAACCCCAGCGCAATTGCCGGAAGGCCATCTGTTACTAGATTAACCCATAAAATTTGAATCGGCAAGAGGGGAAGAGGTAATCCGGCCAGTGTTGCGAAAAACATGGTCAAAACCTCCCCAATATTGCAGGCAAGAAGATAGCGGATGAATTTTCTGATATTCTCGTAAATCCCCCTTCCCTCTTCGATCGCCCTTACAATCGTATTCAGTTCGTCATTTACAAGGATCACCGCCGCCGCCTCCCTGGTTGCATCCGTCCCGCTCCGCCCCATGGCGATTCCAACATCCGCTTCTTTTAAAGCAGGGGCATCGTTGACCCCGTCTCCCGTCATGGCGACAATCTCCCCGGCCCTCTTGTAGGCCTGAACGATGCGGAGCTTATGGAGAGGAGAAACCCTGGCAAAAATCTGAACCCGGTTTAAATTTTTTACTAATTCTTCCTCGCTCATCTCTTCTACTTCCCGGCCCGTGAGGACGGTTTTCTGATCCCCCCCGGCCAGCCCAAGCTCCTTTCCAACAGCAAGGGCGGTAAGGGGGTGATCGCCGGTAATCATCACAACCTTGATTCCCGCTTTTCTGCAGATCTCTACAGCACGCCTGGCGGCAGGGCGGTGGGGATCCTTTATTCCCGCTAAACCGACGAAAGTTAAATTCTGCTCCAGTTTTTCCTTCTCCTCAGCCCGGCTTCCCCCAGTATGGTAATCTACTTCTCGATAAGCAAAGGCCAGGACCCGGAGCGCCCGGCCGGCCATGTTCTGCCCCTGCTCCAGGATCTTTTCCTTTAAGGAAGAGGTTAAAAGAATTTCCCGGCCTCCGCTCAGAGCGGTCCGGCAACGGGCCAAAATCACTTCAGGCGCACCCTTTACTAAGACACTTCGATTGCCCTTCCGGTTCCGGTAGATCACACTCATCATCTTCCGTTCTGGCGTAAAAGGAATCTCATCGAGCCGCGCCCCGTACCTTCGTTCCAGGGTTTCCCTCCATACTCCTCCTTTTGCTGCCGCAACAAGCAGGGCGCCCTCGGTGGGATCTCCTTTAACTTCCCAGCGCCTCCATCTTAAAAAGCCGGGCCGGGTGACTTCACCCCGGCACAGTTGGGCGTTATTACAAAGAGCTGCCATCTCCAGAAAAAGAAGCAGTTGGGGATGATCCTGAACCTCAACCCTCTGCATCTCTTGATCAAAAAAATCGCCTACCGGCCGGTAACCGGCTCCGGAGAGATAGAATTTACAATCAGGGAAAACAACTTCCTGAAGGGTCATTTCGTTTTGCGTGAGGGTGCCTGTTTTATCGCAGCAGATAACCGTGGTGCACCCAAGCGTCTCAACAGCGTGCAACTGGCGCATAATTGCAGCCCGCCTGCTCAACCGCTGCACTCCGGTCGCAAGGGCGATGGTCACAATTGCAGGCAAGCCCTCGGGGATCGCCGCAACAGCAAGGCTTACCCCGGACAAAAACATCTCGTAAACCGGTTCTCCCCGCATGATACCTGAAACCGTAATCAAGGCGCAAAGGGCAAGACAAACCACAACCAGCACTTTTCCCAGCCTTTCCAGGCGGCGCTGGAGGGGGGTGGGACCCTGTTCGACCTCCTTGAGCATCCCGCAGATCTTTCCCATTTCCGTGTTCATTCCGGTGCCCACGACAAGACCCTGACCGCGTCCTTTTGTAATCAAGCAGCCCTGGAAAACCATGTTGAGCCGGTCGCCAAAATTTGCATGAACAGGGAGAACTACTCCTGCATCTTTGGAAACCGGTTCCGATTCACCGGTCAGAATTGACTCCTCGACCTCCATACCGATTGCCTGGATCAGGCGGAGGTCTGCGGGGACGCGGTCCCCCGCCTCCAGTTTCACTAAATCTCCGGGCACCAGTTCCGTTGCAGGAATGCGCACCTCCAAACCGTCTCGAACTACCGTCGCTTCAGGAGATGAAAGCTGCTTTAGAGCCGCGAGGGTGCGTTCCGCCCGAAACTCCTGGATAAAACCCAGGCAGGCGTTAAGAAAAATTATCGCCACAATGGTAAAGGCATCAGCCGTTTCCCCTAAAAAAAGGGAAATGACGGCGGCTCCGCAAAGCACCACCACCATAAAATTTTTAAACTGGGAGAAAAAAATGAGCCAGGGGGAAACCTGCTTTTGTTCGGCGAGCTTGTTGGGGCCAAAAAACCTGAATCGGCGCGCAGCTTCTTTAAGAGAAAGCCCTCTCTCGAGATCGGTAACCAGGGTGTCGACAACAGTTTGAATCTCCAAAGCATGCCAGGCGGGACCCTTTTCCATCAATTGCTCCCTCCGGTATCTTTTTCTACAAATTCATATTCAGGGGGAATTTAGAAAATACCGGAGCTTTAAACCAGACCGTCCCGTCCGGGCAAAATCTCGCAAAAGAGGGAAAATGCAAGGAGAACCAAAGGCAAATGCTTGACGGGCAGGAACCAAGGGGCTTATACTGCAAAGGGAATTACCAAAAGAGCGGGCCGAGAAAAGAGGATTTTCATGTCACCGGATGGAGTTACGCTCTCCTTAATCGTACGGGAACTTCAGGAGCTTCTGATTCAGGGAAAGGTCGAAAGGGTCTTCCAGCCCGAACAGCACGAGATCATCCTGAACATCCGCCGGCCGGGGCAGGGTTACCGCCTTCTCCTCTCCGCCCAGGCAGAGGGGGCGCGGGTCCACCTGACGGAGAAAGAAAAGAAAAATCCCCCGTCTCCCCCCCTCTTTTGCCTCGTGCTCAGGAAGCACCTTGAGGGGAGCCGCCTGCTGCGGATCGAGCAAATTGCTCTCGACCGCATCCTCAGGTTTACCTTTACCCGGCTGGAGGAAAGCGGCGTCTCGCAGGAGCGCACCCTGGTCGTCGAAATCATGGGAAAGCACAGCAACATCATTCTTCTCGAGCCGAAAACAGAAACAATCATAGACGGGATCAAACGCTACTCCCACGCTTTAAGCCGTTATCGGGAGGTCCTGCCAGGCCGTCCCTATCTTCCCCCTCCCGCCCAGGAAAAGATCCACCCGCTCGACCTTGATGAAGATAAATTTCGCGAGACTTTGCTCAAAGGCCCCTGGGGGGAAACGCTTGCCGAACTTCTCACGCACCATATTGCAGGGATCGGGCCCGTCCTGGGGCGCGAAATTACGGTGCGCGCCGGCCTTGACTGCGACCTCCGCCTGGAGTACTGCGGTGAACACGAACTCAGGGCGCTTTGGCTGGCGTTCCAGAAGCTGGTTCCTCCCCTGCTTCGCGGGGAATCCAGGCCAACCCTGATTTACGAGGGAAACCGCCCGATCTGTTGCGCTCCTGTTCCCTTAGTCCAGTATCAGGGCCTCCGTGCGGTGGCCCAGCAATCGATGAATCAGGCCCTTGACCAGTACTACGCCGCCCGCCAGGAACTCGGCCGCTTTCAGCAGCTCCTGAGTACACTCAAAAGCACGGTCAAGAGAGAAGAGGAGCGCTGCCTCAAGAAAATCAGTCTTTCCCGGCAGGCACTGGCAGAAGCAGAAAAGGCGGAAAAGTACCGCCTGCAGGGAGAAATGCTCCTTGCCCACCTCCACCAGATACCCCGCGGCCAGGAGCAGGTAGTTCTTCCCAATCTTTACGACCCGGACGCCCCTCCCGTTGAAATCGAACTGAACCCGTCTCTGACGCCAAGCCAGAATGCCCAGCAGTTGTTCCGCAAGTATGCAAAGGCGCGGAACACCCTCAACTTCGCAAAGAAACAGATCGCGCAGGCGGAGGAAGAACAAAAGTACCTGGCCAGCATCCGCAACGCCCTCGACCAGGCCGAAACCCTCCAGGAACTGGATGAAATTAGAACAGAGCTGGAGGAGGAGGGGTATCTTAAGGCTAAAAACAAGAAGCAGGTGAAAGGAAAAGGGCAGACTTCAAAACTGCGGCCCCAGATCCTTCGGTTTACCTCACCTGATGGATTCGAGATCCTGGTTGGCAAAAACAACAGGCAGAACGACTACCTCACCATGCGCCTGGCTAAAGATGAGGACCTCTGGCTTCATGCAAAAGACACGGCAGGAGCCCATGTGGTTGTGAAGGCGCAGCCGGGAAGGACTATTCCGCCGGAAACTCTGGAACAGGCGGCGCGCCTTGCCGCCTATTTCAGCGAGGCCCGCCACTCCTCCAAGGTGCCTGTGGACTACACGAACCGCAAAAATGTCTCAAAACCGACCGGGGCGCGTCCGGGTTTTGTCATTTACGAAAATTACGAAACCATCTTCGTTAATCCGGAGGAGCCCGAAAAAGCGCCGCGTCTTTCCAACCCGGAAGGTTAGGGGCGGCGCTCCTCTACCTGTATCTGTTCCCTGCTCCCCGGCTTCAACAGCGGTTTTCCTTCCCGGCAAAGGGGGCATGACTCCGGGGAGTAGGTTGCAATCTGCAACGTCAACAGGGCATGAAAGGGGACATCGAAGTCCAGGCTCCCGGTGCGGCGGTCCACCAGAGCGCCGATTCCAACAACTCTTGCGCCCGCTTGCCGCATTACCGCAACCACCTCGCGGGTTGAGCCCCCGGTGGTAACAACATCCTCAACCACAAGGACGTTTTCACCGGGTGCCACCGCAAAACCCCGGCGCAAAGTCATCACTCCCTGCTCGCGCTCGGTGAAGAGCGCCCTGACCTTCAAGGCCCGCGCCACTTCATGCGCCACCAGGACCCCCCCTAAAGCCGGGCCCACCACGAGGTCCACGGGAAGGCCCCGGAAGCAACTTGCAAGCCTTCTCCCCAGGTCCGCGGCCACTTCGGGGTACTGGAGCACCCGGGCGCACTGGATGTAGCGGTCGCTGTGAAGCCCCGAACTCAGCAGGAAGTGACCCTCCAGCAGGGCCCCGTGCTGCCGAAAAACTTCTAACAATTCCTGTTCCGGCATGCCAAACCCTCCTCCATTTCCCTGATCAAGGCCAGAGCAGCCCGGCGCGGCTCCGGAGCCTGCAAGATCGGCCTCCCCACCACCAGGTAGTCGGCCCCGGCCCGCAGGGCCTCTCCGGGCGAGCTGACCCGTTTTTGATCATCTCCTCCCGAACCGGCCGGACGGATGCCCGGTGTGACGATTAAGAAATCGGGGCCGCACCGGTTTCGAATTGCCGCGGCTTCCCGGGCAGAAGCAACAACCCCGGAAAGGCCGCAGCTCTTTGCCAGCTCCGCCCAGAAGAGCACCTGTTCCAGGGGTGAACGGAAAAGGCCCAGGTCGTCTTTCAGCTGTTCGGTCCCGAGACTTGTCAGGACGGTAACCCCCAGGACCCTGGGAGCCTCGCCGGCCCCTGCCTCCGCCCGGACGGCCTCCACAACAGACCGCAGCATTTCCCTCCCCCCGGCGACGTGGACGGTAAGCATCGCAGCTCCCATCCTCACCGCTGCCCGGGCGGCCTGCGCTGCGGTCCGGGGGATGTCGTGGAACTTCAAATCGAGAAAAAGGCGCGCCCCCTGCTCCCGGATCATGGAGACCACCGGGGGGCCGTAGCGGCAGAAAAGCTCCAGTCCAACCTTGAAAAACCCCACGCAGTCCCGCAGTTCCCCCACAAGAGTCTCTGCCTGCTCTCTTGTTTCAACGTCAAGGGCGACAATCAACCGTTCTCGAGCATCCATAAAAAGGTCCCTCCTTCCAGGCAGCACCGATGAGCTCCTGCCAGTTTTTAACTTTGTTCTTGATGCAGTACTGCTCCAGTTCGGCAAGAATTTTTACTGCAGCCAGGGGGTCCCGGAAGTGCGCCGAACCCACCGCAACTGCGGAAGCTCCTGCCAGGATAAACTCGAGGGCATCGCTGCCCGTACAGATCCCTCCCATCCCGATGATAGGCAGATCCACCGCCCGGGCCACCTGCCAGACCGCCCGCACCGCCACAGGACGAATGGCAGGGCCGGACAGGCCGCCCATGATGTTGGCCAGAACGGGCCGCCTGGTATTGACATCGATGGCCATTCCCAGCAGGGTGTTGATCAGGGAAAGAGCGTGCGCCCCGGCTTCTGCAACCGCCCTCGCAAGGGCCACGATGTCGGTGACATTAGGGGTGAGCTTCACGATCACCGGCAGGGGGGTTGCTTTTACAACCGCCTCCACAACCTCGGCAGCAAGTTCGGGCGCGGTTCCCAGGGCCATCCCTCCCGTTTTCACGTTGGGGCAGGAAATGTTCACCTCAATCCCTGCGATCCCCGGAACCGTGAGGCGGGAGGCCAGCGCCGCGTATTCCTCAACGGTGAAACCGGCGATGTTGGCGATGATGGGGACTCCGAAAGCTTTCATCGCCGGCAGGATTTCACTGAGAAAAACTTCCACCCCGGGGTTCTGCAGCCCGACCGCATTGAGCATGCCCGCCGGGGTTTCGCAGACGCGGGGAGGAGGATTCCCGGGGCAGGGCTCCAGGGTTAGCCCTTTGGTTACAAGGGCGCCTAATTTACTTAAATCGAAAAAGGCGGCGTACTCCGCGCCGAAACCAAAAGTACCGGAGGCCACCATCACGGGATTTTTCATTTTTATCCCGGCGATTTCCACGGAGAGGTCAATCACAGAATCACCTCCCAGGCATCGAATACCGGCCCTTCCCGGCAAACCCGCAGATAGCGCGGGGCCTCCCCTGCTCCCTGGCAAACGCAGCCCAGGCAGGCACCCACTCCGCAGGCCATTCGCTCCTCAAGGGCGATTTGCGCCGGAATTCCGGTTTCCTTGCTGATTCTCTGAACCCCTTTAAGTACGGGGCGGGGGCCACAGGCGTAAATCCCATCCCAAACACCTTCCCTCAGTTCATCGTACAAAAGTTCGAGAACTGTGCCCCTCCTTTCTGTGCTGCCATCCTCGGCAACGGTTTTGACGGTCCCGTACTCCATAAAGGCCCCGGAACGAAAGATCTCCGTCCTCGTCCGCGCCCCGATCAGAATCGCAAGTTTCCAGTCCAGGGCGGCCAGCTCCCCGGCCAGAAAGAGGAGGGGAGCAACTCCAACCCCTGCCCCTACCAGCAGTCCCTTCTTTCCTCTCCCTGGATAGGTAAACCCGCGCCCTAAAGGCCCCAGCAGGGAAACCACATCGCCTTTGCGTCTTTCGGCAAGCCATTGGGTCCCGATTCCCCTGACCCGATAAAGAAAGCCGACCTCTCCCTGCTCCCTCTTTACCTGGTGGATGCTTAAAGGGCGCCTCAAAAAAGGGTCATACCGCGTCCCGCAGCCGATCAAGACAAACTGCCCGGGCGCCGCGGACCGGGCAATCTGGGGCGCGGCCAGGAACAGAAGAAGGCACCCCGGGGCGACACTGACCTGTTCAAGAACCGCACATTGATATTCTCCCGGCTGTTTTCCCACGATTTTCCTCATCCTTTCCCGAGTGCTTTCGCAAAACCAGGCGCAGTATACTCATCCAGAGCGATAATGGCGCTTTTTCCGCCGCTCTGCAAAAAGTGGATCACCCCCAGGAGGGCTCTTGCGGTATCCAGTGAGGTGAGACAGGGGATGCCGTGTTCTACGGCGGCCCGCCTGATCTGGAACCCGTCCCGAGCCGGCCCCTCCCCCCCGCTGAGGGTATTGATCACAAAATTCACCTTTCCCTCCCTGATCAGGTCAACCACGTGGGGAGAGCCCTCTTCAATTTTGCGCACTTCCTGAACTTCGATGCCGTGCTTCCTTAAAAAGCGCGCCGTTCCCCGGGTGGCATAGAATTTAAGCCCCAGCGAGGCCAGACCCTCCACGATCGGAAGGGCTTCTTCTTTATCGCGGTCGGCAATGGTGACAAGCACCGTCCCGGCGCGGGGGATAGAGCAACCCGCCGCCAGCAAACCCTTGTAGAGGGCACAGGGCACGGAGGTGTCCACCCCCATTACCTCCCCGGTAGACTTCATTTCGGGCCCCAGGTAGGTGTCGACCTGGTGCAGCTTTCCGAAAGAGAAAACAGGAACTTTCACAGCCACCAGCGCACCGGGGTGGAGGAGTCCTCCTTCGTATCCCAGATCCCGGAGCTTTTTCCCCAGCATGACTTTTGTCCCCAACCGCACCATTGGAATCCCGGTGATCTTGCTTAAATAAGGAACCGTGCGGCTTGCACGGGGATTGACCTCAAGCACATAAACCTCATCCTGGTAATAGACAAACTGGATGTTGAGGAGGCCCCTGATCTCCAGCGCCCGGGCCAGCTTCACCGTGTTTTCTACAATTTTTGCCTCCACATGCTCCGGAAGGCGCGCCGGGTAGACCGCAATGCTGTCGCCCGAGTGGACCCCGGCCCTCTCAATGTGTTCCATAATGCCGGGGATTAGAACATCTTCCCCGTCGCAAACGGCATCAACCTCGATTTCTTTTCCCTGCAAATATTTATCCACGAGGATCGGATGGTGCGGGGAAACAGCGGCGGCCGAGGCCACAAAGGTCTTCAGATCTTCTTCATCATAAACGATTTCCATTGCCCTCCCTCCCAAAACATAGGAGGGGCGGACCAGCACAGGAAAACCGATCTCCCGCGCGATCGCGAGGGATGCTTCCAGCGAAGAGGCCCCCCGGCCGGGGGGTTTCGGGATCCCGAGCCGCGCCAGCAGCCTCTCGAACTTCTCGCGGTTCTCGGCTTCGTCAATCTTCTCCACCGGTGTTCCCAAGATCGGAACACCTGCCTCCGCCAGGGGCCAGGCAAGGTTAATGGCAGTCTGGCCCCCAAACTGGACGATTACCCCCTCGGGCCTTTCCCGTTCTATTACGTGAAGCACATCCTCCAGGGTGAGGGGTTCAAAGTAGAGCCTGTCTGCGGTGTCGGAGTCGGTGCTTACGGTTTCCGGGTTGTTGTTGATGATTAAAGCCTCAACTCCCTCCTCCTTGAGGGCCCAAACCGAGTGCACCGAGCAGTAGTCGAACTCGATTCCCTGCCCGATGCGGATGGGACCCGACCCGATTACGAGAACCTTGCGCCTGGAAGTGGGAATGGCCTCATTCTCAAGATCGTAGGTCGAATAAAAATAGGGAGTAACAGCCTCGAATTCCCCGGCGCAGGTGTCCACCATTTTATAGACGGGGTTGATTCCGTGCTGCACCCGGAAACCCTTCACCGCCGCAGGGTCGATGCCCATCAGCTCGCCGATCATCGCGTCGCTGAAACCCATTCGCTTCGCCCTGGCGATTACCTTCCGGTCGAACTGCCGCGCGTCTTTCATTTCCTTAAGGGCCATCTCGAGTTTGGTAATTTCTCTGATCTTGGCTAAAAAGAACCTGTCAATTCCGGTAAGCGCGTTCAGCTCTTCGATCTTGAACCCTCTCCTGATGGCTTCCGCAATCAGAAACAGCCGTTCGTCTGAAGGAGCAGAGAGCTTTGCGCGCAGCACCGGGGTCTCAAGTTCACACAGGCCCGGGAAAGACAACCCCGCTACCGAAAGCTCAAGAGAGCGGACGGCCTTGAGAAGCGCCCCCTCAAAGGTCCGGTCGATGGCCATCACTTCCCCCGTTGCCTTCATCTGGGTGCCCAGCGTGCGGTCCGCTTCCCCGAACTTGTCAAAGGGCCAGCGGGGAAATTTCACGACACAGTAATCAAGAGCCGGCTCGAAGCATGCCCTCGTTTTTCTGGTCACAAAGTTTTCTATTTCGTCAAGGTGAAGCCCCAACGCGATCTTTGCCGCAACGCGGGCAATCGGGTAGCCGGTGGCCTTGGAGGCCAGGGCGCTCGACCGGCTCACGCGGGGATTGACCTCGATTACATAGTAGCGGAAGCTTTCGGGGTCGAGGGCAAACTGGATGTTGCAGCCGCCCTCGACTCCTAAGGCACGGATGATTTTCAGAGAGGCAGTCCGGAGCATCTGGTACTCGTGGTCGCTCAACGTCTGGGAAGGAGCCACAACGATGCTGTCACCTGTATGGATGCCCATCGGATCGATATTTTCCATGTTGCATACGGTAATGCAGTTGTCCGCAGCATCCCTCATTACCTCGTACTCGATCTCCTTCCAGCCCGCCACGCTGCGCTCGATCAGCACCTGCCGGATCATGCTTAAAGCGAGGCCCCGGCTTGCAATCTCCCGGAGTTCCGCCTCGTTCCGGGCCAGGCCGCCTCCCGTTCCGCCCAGCGTGTAAGCCGGCCGAACCACCACCGGAAAGCCGATCTCGCGGCTGAAAGCAACGGCCTCTTCAACCGTACCCACCACTTTGCTCTCCGGCACCGGTTCCCCAATGGCCCGGAGCATCTCTTTGAAAAGCTCGCGGTCCTCGGCCCTTTTAATTGCCTCTAAAGGTGTTCCCAGAAGAGATACATGATACTTATCCAGGACCCCGGCCTCGGCCAGCTGCACTGCCAAATTCAGCCCCACCTGCCCTCCCAGGGTGGGAAGGAGGCCCTGGGGCCGTTCCCTTGCGATCACTCTTGTTAAAAAGTCCGGGGTCAGAGGCTCAATATAAATCCTGTCCGCCATCTCCAGGTCCGTCATGATGGTCGCAGGGTTGCTGTTGACCAGGACGACCTCGATCCCTTCCTCTTTGAGGGCCCGGCAGGCCTGAGTCCCTGCGTAGTCGAACTCCGCAGCCTGGCCGATCACAATGGGGCCCGAGCCGATTACCATTACCCTTTTCAGTTCCGGATTACGGGGCATGACTGGTTCCTCCTCTTCCAACCAGGCAAAATTTACCTGCTTTTTATTCAAGGAATGACATGAAACGATCGAAAAGATAAGTAGAATCCAGGGGTCCCGGGGCCCCCTCGGGGTGGAACTGGACCGAGAACACCGGGAGCTTCCGGTGCTTCAAACCCTCCACCGTACCGTCGTTTAAATTCCGGTGGCTCACAACAACTTCGCCGTGAGGGAGGCTCCGCTCGTCTACGGCAAAACCGTGATTTTGCGAAGTAATGTAAACCCGGCCCGTTTCCAGATCTTTCACGGGGTGGTTGGAGCCCCGGTGGCCGAACTTCAGCCTGTACGTATCTCCTCCGAAGGCGAGGCCCAGAATCTGGTGCCCCAGGCAGATGCCCATCAGAGGAACCTTCCCGATCAGCTTCCGGGTCGCCTCAACGGCATACCAGACATCTTTCGGGTCGCCGGGTCCGTTGGAGAGAACAACCCCGCGCGGCCGGTAGCTCAAGATCTCCTCGGCCGGAGTCCAGGCCGGGACCAAATAAACAGTGCAGTTGCGCTGCACCAGGGAACGCAAAATGTTGTATTTAACCCCAAAATCCACGACAACAACTTTAATGGGGCCCTCGCCCCAAACCCTTGCCCTGGGGGTGGAAACGGTGCGAACGAGGTCCTGTCCCGAGAGAGGTGGAGCCTCTCCTGCCTCCTTCACCAACCGGGCGGGATCCTGCTCTCCGGTTGCAATGATCCCCCGCATCGTACCGTAATTGCGCAGGCGTCTCGTCAAGGCCCGGGTGTCTATTCCGACCAGACCGATAATTCCGTACCGCCTGCAAAATTCTTCAAGTTTGATCCAGCAGCGCCAGTTGCTCGGATAGGTGCACAGCTCTTTAATGACGAAACCCCGCACCCAGGGCCTTTCCGATTCGAAGTCATCCCGGTTAATGCCGTAATTTCCCACCAGGGGGTAAGTGAGCACTACAATCTGACCGCAGTAGGAGGGATCTGTCAAAATCTTCTGGTACCCGGTCATTCCTGTGTTAAAAACGACTTCTCCGAATTCCTTTCCTTCGCTTCCAAAAGCCTTTCCCTGGAAAACCGTACCGTCTTCTAAAGCAAGGTATGCAATCATTTCAAGTTTAATTCCCTTCTCTCCTTCCGCAATCTTCTCGATGCATAACAATTTCCCCGGCGACGACCGTGAGCACGGGCCAGCCCCGGAGTTCCCAGCCGTCGAAGGGGGAGTTCTTGCCCAGCGAAACAAAGTCCTTAACCCGAACCAGAAGCTTTAAACCGGGATCGATCACCGTAAGGTTGGCCTCTTTTCCGGCTTCAATCACCCGCTCCGGCAGCCCCAAAATCCGCGCGGGGTTGAAGGCCATCTTCTGCACAAGCTGAACCGGGCTTAAAATCCCCCTCGCCACCAGGTGCTCCCACACCAGGGGTACCGCCGTCTCGAGGCCCGAAATCCCAAAGGGCGCGTAATTGAACTCTACCTCCTTTTCTTCGAGGGAATGGGGAGCGTGATCGGTGGCGATGACGTCAATCGTTCCATCCTGCAGCCCCGCAACCAGCGCCTCGATGTCGCGTCTCGTGCGCAGGGGAGGATTTACCTTGGTGTTGGTGTCAAACGTCTGGACCGCCTCGTCGGTCAGGCAGAGGTGGTGGGGAGTCGCCTCGGCGGTCACCCGGACGCCGCGCCTTTTGGCATCCCTGATGAGTTCTACCGAACCCGCGCTGCTCACGTGGGCGACGTGGAGGCGCGCCCCCGTCATTTCAGCCAATATCAGGTCGCGGGCCACATGAACCTCTTCTGCGGCGCGGGGAATCCCCCGCAGGCCAAGCACCGTGGAGACGAAGCCTTCGTGCATTACACCGTTCGCGCTGAGATTCTGATCCTCGCAGTGACTGATCACCGGGAGATCGAACATAAGACTGTATTCAAGCACTCGCCTCAGAACTTCACTGTTCATGATCGGGTTCCCATCATCAGAGAGGGCAACTACACCGGCTTCTGCAAGATCCCCGATTTCCGCAAGTTCCTCCCCTTTTCGCTCCTTGGTGGCGCAGCCCACGGGATAAACGGGAACAGGAGCCGCTCCGGCCTGCCTTTTGATGAACTCGATCACCGCCCGGCTGTCGGCCGGCGGCCTCGTGTTTCCCATGCAGACAACGGCGGTGAATCCGCCTCTTGCTGCCGCCCGCGCCCCCGTCAGGATCGTTTCTTTATACTCTTCGCCTGGCTCGCGGAGGTGGCAGTGCATGTCAACGAAACCAGGGCAAACGTAGCACCCATCTACCAAAACAACTTCTCCGGCAGAAGCGTCAATTTGCGGGGCAAGGGCGGCAATTTTTCCTCCTTCCACCAGCACATCAAGCCGGGACGTCGTGCCCTTTACCGGATCGACCACAAAGCCTCCTTTAAGAAGCAAGCTCATTAGCCTCACCCCCGCTCATCAGGAGATAAAGGAGCGCCATCCTTACCGCAACCCCGTTTGTAACCTGTTCGTTAATCACGGAATGGGGGCCATCCTGGACCTCGGGGCTGATCTCGATTCCCCGGTTGACAGGGCCCGGGTGGAGAACAAGGACATCGGGCTTCGCATAACGGAGTTTCCTCTCGTCAAGGCCGAAAAGTCTGGTATACTCGCGAATGCTGGGAAACAGGCCTCTCTGCTGGCGCTCCAGCTGGATCCTCAAAACATTGATCACATCCGCACCTTCCAGCCCCTCCTCGCACCTGTAAAAAACCTTTACCCCCAGATCCTGGATAAAAGGCGGCATCAGCGTGGGAGGGCCCACCACCCGCACCTCCGCCCCCATTTTGGTGAGACCCCAGATGTTGGAGCGGGCCACCCTGCTATGGGTAATGTCTCCGAGAATAGCGACTTTGAGCCCCGCAAGACGGCCCTTCTTTTCCCTGATCGTGAACATATCAAGCAGGGCCTGGGTGGGATGCTCGTGGGCGCCGTCTCCGGCGTTAATGACGCGGGCGTCGACCATCCGGGCCAAAAAATGGGGAGCGCCAGATACGGAATGCCTGATGATGATTGCGTCCGCCCCCATCACCTCGATGGTTTTTGCGGTATCCCTCAGGCTTTCGCCCTTTTGCACACTGCTCGTCGCCACCGAAATGCTTGCCGTGTCGGCACTCAGGTATTTGGCCGCCAGCTCAAAAGAAGTCCGCGTCCGGGTGCTCGGTTCGTAGAAAAGGGTAACTACCGAGCGCCCCCGCAAAGTGGGAACTTTTTTGATCTCCCGGGCCAGAATTTCTTTCATGGGCTCTGCGGTATCAAGGATCAGATTTATTTCTTCTACACTCAGATCCCGAAGGCCCAGAATATCTTTTCGCTTGAGCTTCAAATCCCTTCCCCCCTCTTTTTCCCCACAAAAAAACCTCCTTGCCTTCCTCCTGCGAGGCCAGACAAAGAGGTTTTTCTCCTTTGTGCGACCCCTTTTCTAGCCTCACAGGACTAGTTTGAAAGGGTGTAACCTCTTGCTTCACTCAACCGGCTCCTCTATCACCACTTTATCAACTCCATCCACCTCCTGGAGGTGAACGGAAATTACCTCTCTTCGTGAAGTCGGTACGTTCTTTCCGACAAAGTCCGCTCTGATCGGGAGCTCGCGGTGCCCCCTGTCAACCAATACAGCCAGCTGAATCAACTGGGGGCGGCCTAAATCCATCAAGGCATCTAATGCGGCACGAACCGTTCTTCCTGTATACAACACATCATCCACCAGAACTACTTTCTTGTCGGTAATGCTGAACGGAACTTCCGTTTTGCGGAGCACCGGATGGTACCCAAGCCTGCTCAAATCATCCCGGTACAGGGTGATATCAAGAGTCCCCAGAGGAACTGCAGTCCCCTCGATCTCTTTAATCTTTGCCGCAATCCGCTGGGCAAGGGGAACCCCCCGGCACCTGATACCGATCAGGACGAGGTCATGCGTCCCCTTGTTTCTCTCCAGAATTTCATGGGCGATTCGCGTCAAAGCCCGCCGGATGCCCTCGGCATCCATAATCTGGGCCTTCTCCTGCAGGGGCACCACAATCTCCTCCTTGCTGAAAACCTCACAAAAAAACCTGCTCTACAAGGTTCCTTGCAGGGCAGGCTTCTTTTAGACGGACTTCAGGCGCTTCCGGTATTTCGTCCTTGTCAGTCTCACGGGACTGACCTTAAAGGAACCTCTTAAACAGTATAACATCTTTTCAATCGATGTCAACCTTTCTGGGGTAAAACGATCTTCGTTCTGCACGGGGCGCTCAGGACTCTTAAAACCGCCGGTCTAAAAATGCGATGACACAGAAACAGCACTACAAAGTCCTACAACAAATCGCAAAGATCTGTCCTATCAGTTTTGACCCCGGAATTGGTGTTGTTTAATCCTTCAGGATGCGGAAAAGTAGGTAACGATATTCAATTAAGTTAAAGTCTTGATTAAAGACTTGACAGCCTGCCGGGGCCGGTATATTATAGTACTGTATTAACTGTATTAATGTTATTAATACAGAGAGGAGGTGCCTATGTTACAGCTGGACTTCAGGGATCGCCGACCCCTGCACGAACAGATCAAGGAAAAAATCAAGACGCTGATCATCAGCGGGGTGTTGAAGCCGGACGAGCGGTTACCCTCGGTGCGCGAACTCGCCCAGATGCTGACCGTCAATCCCAACACCATCCAGAAGGCCTACAAGGACCTGGAGGCGGAGGGGTTCATTTACTCCATCCGGGCCAAGGGCAGCTTTGTCGCCCCACAGGACCGGTCGGCCCACAACCCCCGGCGGGAGGAGCTGCTTCGGGAACTGGAAAAAACCGTTTCTGAGCTGATGTATCTGAACGAACCGCTCGAGCACCTGATGGAGGTCGTTCGCGCCATCTACAGGAAAGGAGGCCTGATTGAGTGATAGAGGTCAGAAAGCTCAGCAAGAGCTTTGGCAAAATCAAAGCTCTGGAGAACGTCAGTATCAATGTCAAGAAAGGCTCCGTTTACGGCTTGGTGGGGCCTAACGGAGCCGGCAAGACCACCCTCATCAAGCATCTGGCCGGTGTCTACCGGCAGGATGCAGGAACCGTCACCATCGACGGGCGGGCGGTTTACGAGAATCCCGAGGTTAAGGCGCACCTGGTTTACGTACCCGACGAGCTCTATTTCTTCTCCCAATACAGCATTGAGGAAACGGCCCGGTTTTATGCCGGCCTCTACCCCGCCTGGAGCTGGGAGAGATACCGGCTCTTGAAGCAGGTGTTCTCCATCGACCCCAGAAGAAAAGTCACCCGTCTGTCCCGGGGGATGCAGAAACAGGTGGCCTTCTGGCTGGGGATCTGCGCCATGCCCCGGGTGATGCTCCTGGACGAGCCGGTGGACGGCCTGGACCCGGTGATGCGGAAACAGGTCTGGAACCTGGTGCTTCAGGATGTGGCCGAACGCGAAACCACGGTGCTGGTCTCCTCCCACAACCTGCGGGAGCTGGAGGATGTCTGCGATCATGTGGGGATCCTGCACAACGGCACAATCCTGGTGGAAAGAGATCTCGATGAGTTAAAGACGGATATTCATAAAATTCAGGTTGCGTTTGCCGGAGAAGTGCCTCCAGACCTCCTTCAGACGGAAACGGTTCTGCACCGGCAGCAAAGCGGGAGCATCCTTCAGTTGATTGTGAGGGGGGATAAAGACCGGCTTCTGTCCGAGGTGCGGCGGGCCAACCCGGTCGTTCTGGATATTTTGCCGTTGACACTGGAGGAGATTTTTATCTATGAGCTGGGGGGAATCGGCTATGACATTCAAAGTGTCCTTATTTAGTAAAGGAGTGATTGCCAGCGATCTCAAAAGGTTCTGGTGGATCGGCGCCCTGTACGGCATCGCCCTGCTCTTAATCCTGCCCTTCGACCACATGATGAAGAATTTGCCCGTAGACAGTGAATGGGTCGGGGAAATGCTGCGGCGCTCGCTGGATATTTTCTCCGGCGGGAGCGGGCTGCAGGCCCTCCTGATCTGCACCGTGCCCGTCATCCTGGCAATGCTGCTTTTTCAATATCTACACAACGGACGGGCAACGGCAGTCCTGCACAGCCTCCCCCTCGACCGGAAGACCCTCTTTCTCAGCCACACAGCGGCGGGGCTGGTGCTGCTGCTCCTGCCCGTTTTGGCCACGGGCCTGGTGCTCCTGGCCCTGAATGCCGCTACCCATTTGAAGGAGTATTATACGGCGTGGGACATTCTCCGGTGGATGGGCATGACGGCCCTTTTCGACACATTAACCTTTTCCATCGCCGTTTTTGTAGGAATGTTCACGGGGAATACTGTTGCCCACATCATCTTCACCTACATCCTGCAGGTCCTGCCCAGCGGTTTGCACGTGCTCCTGTCCGAAAACCTCCGGCACCTGGTTTACGGCTATGCCGTCATCACCCAACCCGACAAACTACAGTATAATTTTCCTCTAATGGTGTTTGCCGGCGCCACTTCCAGGAATCTCTCCGCCGCCGAAAACGTTTCCGGAACCGTTGCGGTATACCTTCTGGCGGCCCTCTTCTTCCTGGCCGTCGCCCTCCTTGTTTACAGGTGGAGGCCCGCCGAAGCCGCCGGCGAGGTGGTTGCCTTTCCGGTCCTGCGCCCGGTTTTCAAGTACGGAGTGACCGCCTGCACCATGCTGCTGGCGGGAGCCTACTTTGCCGCCGCGTATCAAGGCGCTTTCCCCGTCATCGCCCTGGGCTACGTGCTGGGTTCCCTGCTGGGGTACCTGACGGCCGAGGCCCTGCTGCAGAAATCTTTGAAGGTCTGGTCGTCGTACAAGGGTTACCTGGGATATGCCGTGGTGGTGGCGGTGCTGCTGCTGGGGATTGCCACCGACGCCACCGGTTATGTGCACCGGGTTCCCGCCCCGGAAAAGGTGAAGAAGGTTTACTTCGGCACCAGTATCGGTGGTTGGATGCTTCAAGACGAGCAGGAAAGCACCGGAGAGCAAAACATAGGGTACAGAGGCGGCACCTTTTTCAAAGATCGAAACAACATCAAAAACATCATTCTCCTGCACCGGCAGTTGCTGAAGCATCCTCGCCCTAAAGAAGGGATTGACCATTACCTCGTTTATATCCTGGATGACGGCTATCTGGCCCGCCGGTATTCCTTCGACGAGAGGGATTACGCCTCCCTTCTTAAACCCCTGTACGAGTCCCTGGAGTATAAACAGGCCAGGTTCCCGGTGTTGGTGCAGAACCCTGCCAGGATAAAAATGATCGAGATCGACGATGACAGGACCCCAAAAGGGCCGATCTTCTTGGTAGACAAGGCTGAAATCGAAGAGTTTACCGCCCGGTTGAAGCAGGATTTGCTCAACACCACTTTTGAAGAAATGACCGCCGATACCGGAGAGCACCTGCATGCCAGCATCGTGTACTCCGCCGGAATGCCGGTAAACCATCCGGTTCCGGAATACTACAACCTTCGAACCAGTTACAGGTCGGCTGTTGCCTGGCTCAACGAAAAGGGGTATTATGAGAAAGTCGCGCTGCTGCCGGAGGAGGTCGAATATGCCGTCCTGGAATATCGCGTACCTCCCGAGGTTGATGAGACCGGCCGGGTGACCGGGCAGATTGAGATCAGGGACCGGCAGCTGATCGAGGAACTGCTCTACATATCCGGCCCCGAGGGCAGCCCCGGCCCGCGAAAAACCGTCGAAGTAACCTTTTACGGAAAGACGGCAGCGGGCGCCTTCCAGTACCACCGCTCCATCCGGCGGGATTGGCCGGCTTCGGAGGCGTTGAGAGAATACCTGGAACAGCTGGATTAATTAGTTCGGATCACACCCGAAAACCGTTAATCAGGCCGGGAGCAATGCACCTCCCGGCCTTTTTATCTCACCCCTTGCATCTTCGACGACATTTCTTGACTGAAATGTTTCGTATATAACCGGTGTGGTATAATTAAAAATAAAGCAGCAAAAATAAAAGAGCAGAACCTTATGCATTCTGCATCCGCGAATGCCGTTCCGTTGAAGGCAAACTCGGCAGCTTCGGTTTTTCCAAAAAGGAGTAGGTGGCCCCTGAATTGTATTTCGCTTTCATCAAAAGGCGACATTTGAATCTTTTGAGGAAAAAGGGTAATATGAGATGCCCCGGATAGCGGAATTCATGCAGGCGATCAAAGCCTACCCGGTGATTGCGTCGCTCCGCAGGGAGGAACTGCTGCCGGTTGCGCTTTCCTGCAGAGCGCGGGTTGTTCTGATCTCTTCCGGTGATATTTTCAACGTAGAAGAGATCGGCCGTGAACTGGAGAAGCACAACAAACTGGTGCTGGTCCACGTGGATCTCATAGCCGGGCTGGGCAGGGATCACACCGCCGTCAGGTTCTTGAAAGAGAAGGCCCGGGTCACCGGGATAGTCACGCCTGGCAGCCAGCTGATCACCGCGGCGCGCAAGGAAGGACTGCTCACGGTGCAGAGGCTGTTCGCCCACGATTCCCCTTCCATCGCCACCGGCATCAGTGTTTTGAAACAGTCGAAACCCCACTTCATCGAGGTCCTGCCGGGGCTGGCCGTGCTCCGGGTGATGGACGAGCTCAGGGAGCACTTTCAACAGCCGATTATCGCAGCGGGACTGATCAAAGGCATCCAGGATCTCCGGCTGGTTCTCAAGGCCGGAGCGGTTGCCGTGGACACCAGCGCGGAAAAATTGTGGAACGTCGAAAATCTTTAGAAGGAGTTTTAAATTTCATATCGAAGATATAAACTGAAAGTCATATTAAGCCGGGACTAGAGACGAGAGTAAGTCCCACTCCTGGAGTAACCGTAAGGTTACAGGGGTGGGACTTTTTGTTTACACCGGCGTGATCGAGGTGATGGCTGCCATGAGGGTCTGATAAGGCGGTGTATTTGGGGAGATACTCTAAATGCTACGTGCGATACGGCCCACGGACAAGGAGGAGATTTTAGTGTCGTCATTGGACATGCTTGCCATTCCTGAACAGATCGAAAAAGAGGACAGTTACGTGATCGCCACCTACTATCTGGAAACAGGTGTCGGGAGCGATATCGTCTCGAAGATCAGCGCCATCGCGGTAGAGCAAACAACAGGAACCTGGGTTGCGGTCCCCGAAGAAACCCCGGAAGTGCGTGAAAAGCACGTGGCAAAGGTAGTGGGTATTTACGAAGTGCCGGGGTACGAGTTTGAGGTGCCCGCAGAAGCCAGGACAAGGCAGTTCGTCTTCCAGCTCGCCTATCCGGTGGTGAATTTCGGCCCCCAGATCCCCATGCTCTTGAGTACTGTTATCGGCAACATCTCCATGTCCGGGAAATTGAAGCTCCTGGACCTCAAATTCCCCACACCCTTCCTGAAGGGCTTCAAGGGCCCCAAGTTCGGAACGAAGGGAGTCCGGGAGATCCTGGGAGTGGAAAAGCGGCCGCTGTTGAACAACATGATCAAGCCCTGCACCGGCTACACCCCGGAGGTCGGCGCCAAGCTGTTTTCCCGTGCCGCCCGGGGGGGTGTTGACATCGTCAAGGATGATGAACTGATCGCCGATCCGGTATTCTGCCCGATGGTGGACAGGGTCAGGCTCTACATGGAGGAGGCCAGACGTATTTACGAAGAGACGGGGCACAAGGTGCTTTACACCGTAAACGTTACCGACCGGGCCGACAGGGTCCGGGACAACGCCAGGCGGGCGATCGATGCCGGGGCAAACGGCATCATGCTCAACTACCTGACCGTCGGTATTTCGGTGCTGCAGGCACTGGCCGAGGACCCGGAGATCAACGTGCCGATCCTGGCGCACCTGGATTTTGCAGGAACCATGTACGAATCCCCCTATTCCGGTATGAGCTCCCACCTCATCCTGGGCAAGCTGGCCCGGCTGGCAGGGGCCGACATCGTGGTTTACCCGAGCCCCTTCGGCAAATTCCCGTTCCTGAGGGAACGCTATCTGGAGATCGGGCATCATCTTTTAAGTAAGTGGCTGCACTTTAAGCCGGCTTTTCCCATGCCGGGCGGCGGGGTGATGCCTTCTGTGGTGCCCGCCATCATCAGAGACCTGGGGAACGACTGCATTCTGGGGGCTGGAGGCGCCATTCACGGTCACCCGATGGGCCCCGAGGCCGGGGGAAGGGCGATGCGGCAGGCAATCGACGCCGCCATGAACGGCATCGACCTGCGGGATGCGGCCAAAGATCATCCCGAATTAAAGGCTGCGCTTGATGCCTGGGGCTATCCCGATGAGGAAAGGCCGGGCATCTTTGAAATCAAGGCTTAAATAAAAAAACAAGGAGGTTGTCGGGAAATGGCAAAGCAGTACACCAGAGAAGAGGTATTGGCCCGCTTGAAGAAGACCATTGCGGAGGGGAAACCGGTCATCATCGCCGGTGCCGGCACCGGGATCTCCGGTAAGTTTGCGGAGAGGGGGGGTGTCGACCTGATCGGGGTCTACAACTCCGGGCTGTTCCGGATGGACGGCAAGGGCTCCCTGGCCGGGTTGATGCCTTACGGGGACGCCAACCAGATCGTCATCGACCTGGCCAACCGGGTCTTCCCGGTAATCAAGGAGACCCCCATGATCGCCGGGATCTGCGGGACGGACCCCACCCGGGAGATGCGCTATTACCTGAAGCAGCTCAAGGAGATCGGCTTCTCGGCCGTCATGAACTTCCCCACCGTAGGCCTCATTGACGGGAGGTTCCGCAAGGAACTGGAGGACACCGGAATGGGCTACGGCGTGGAGATTGAAGCCCTGAAGCTGGCCAAGGAGCTTGGCTTCTTCACCCTCGGCTATGCCTTCAACGTGGAGGAAGCGGCCATGGTCGGCCGGGCCCAGCTGGACGTCCTCATCTGCCACATGGGCCTCACCAAGGGGGGTTCTATCGGCTCCAAGTATGCCGAAACCATGACCCTGGAGCAGTCCGCGGAGCTCATCCGGGAGATGACCAGGGCGGCCAGGCAAGGCTACCCGGACATCATGATCTTCGCCCACGGCGGCCCCATCTCCAGTCCCGAGGACACCGCTTACATCTACCAGCACACCGAGGCGGTAGGCTTCCTGGGTGCCTCCAGCATCGAGCGCATTCCGATCGAGGTGCCGCTCACCGAGGCGGTACGCCAGTTTAAGAACGTTCCGCTGAAGAAATAGAACCGCAGTTTAGGGGGATGAGCTTTGATGGGGATGGGCACGCTTTTAGTCGACGTTGCCCTGGTGCCATCCGAGGTGCGGCCTGCCTGGAGAGACCTGGTCTGCATCGTGGTGGACGTGATCCGCGCCAGTTCCACCATCGTCACTCTTCTGGATAAGGGCTGCCGGAGCGTCTATACTGTAGGATCAGTTGCCGGGGCCCGGGCCCTGGCCCGGGAAAAGGGGTGGCTCATCGGCGGGGAACGCAACGGCCTGACAGTAAGAGGGTTCGATTTCGGCAATTCCCCCTTTGAGCTGGAGGGGATGAATCTCCGGGGGAAAAAGGCCGTTCTGACCACCACCAACGGGACAAAGGTAATCAAAAAGGCGGCCTTTTCCCGGGCGGTGCTTATCGGCTGTTTTCTCAACGCATCCGCCTGCTGCAGGAGGGCACTGGAGCTTGTCCGGGAACACGGTACAGGAGTCGGGATCGTCTGCGCCGGCGAAAAGGGAAGATTCGTCCTGGACGATGCCTGCTGCGCCGGTTACCTGGTCAAAACCCTGCTGCGTACGGGAAAGGAAATGGAACTTGATCTGATGGTCTCCGACGCCGCCCGGGCCGCCCACCGGCTGTTTGACTCCTACCCGGACATCAGGTCCTGCTTTATGGAGTCTAGCAGCGGGCGGCGCTTGGTGGAGATAAAACGAGAGGAGGACATTGCCTCCTGCAGCAGGGTCGACGTTTCTGATCTGGTGCCCGTCCTCATCAACAGCAATCCCTGCGAATTCACGCCTTTAACCTGAGGTTGTCCGGAAAGGAGGACAAAGCTATGGGAAAGGGACCGAGCATTATCGTGGCGGGAATCCTGGATACCAAGGGGCAGGAGATTAGGTACCTGGCCGAACGAGTCAGGGCCGCCGGCGGCGAGCCGACCATACTGGAATTGAGCGTCGGGCGGGAAGTGGGCTGGGCCGACATCGGCATCGGCCAGGTCCTGGGTGAGATCGGCCGCACAAAGGAGGAGATCTTCGCCCTGGACCGGGGCAAGGCCTCCGACATCATCGTCGAAGCCGCCTCGAAACTTGTCGCCAGACTGCTCAGGGAAGGCAGGCTGGACGGGATGATCGCCTACGGCGGGTCCATGGGGGCGAGCATCGCCACCCGCATCATGCAGACCCTCCCCATCGGACTCCCGAAGTTCATGCTGACCACCATGGCCTCCGGGGACGTCAGCCCTTACGTGGGGACCAAGGACCTCTGCCTGATGTATCCCATCGCCGAGGCCGGCCTCAACAAGGTGACCCGCCGGATTCTGAACAACGCCGCAGGCGCCATTGTGGGTATGGCAAATGCTCCGGAAACAGGGGCGGTTGCAGAAAAGCCGCTCATCGGGTGCATGATGTTCGGGGTCACCACCCCCTGCGTTCTGCGGGCGTCAAAGTACTTTGAGGACCGGGGCTACGATGTTATGATCAACCACGCCGTGGGCAGCGGCGGCCGGTCGATGGAGGAACTGATCCGGGACGGCTACATCGTGGGGATCCTGGACATCACCACCCACGAGATCGGTGACTTTTTGCTGGGAGGCGTGCTCAGTGCGGGCCCGGATCGCCTCACAGCCGCCGGGGAGAAGGGAATTCCCCAGGTTGTGGCACCGGGCGGCCTCGACCTGATCAACTTCGGGCCCAAGGATACGGTGCCGGAGAGGCTGCTCAAGGAGACCGACCGGCCCGGCCGCGGCCTCTACGTCCACAACCCGATGGTGACGTGCATCGGGGTGTCCACCGAGGAGGCGTACCGCATCGGGGAGCATATCGCCGAAAAGCTCAACAGGGCAAAGGGGCCGACGGTGCTCTGCGTGCCGATGCGGGGCTGGGGTGCCTGCGACCTTCCGGCGCCGAACAAGGATCTCGGCTGGGCGGGGCCCGGGCCGGGACCCGTTTGGGCGGAAGACCCGGATCATCCCGGATGGTCGCTGCGGAGCGGCTATTTCGTATCCGCCCTGCGCAAGGTCATTGACAGGGACAAGCCGAATCTCGACGTGATCATCGTCGACAGGCACCTGAACGAGCCCGAGTTCGCCGACCTGATGGCGGAACTGCTGGAAGAGATGCTGAACGGCAAGTGGAAGAAGGGAAGCCACCAGGACCTTCCCTACGTCGTTCCGTTCTAGGGGGTGTTCCGGTGGCTAAGCGCTATACGCGGCAAGAGGTGCTGGAGCGCCTGCGCGGCCAGGTCCGGCAGGGAAAGGCCCTCCTCATGTTCGGGGCGGGGATCGGCCTGACCGCCAGGTGCGCCGAAATGGGCGGAGCCGATCTCATCGGCGTCTACAGCACCGCCTACTACCGGATGATGGGTCAGCCCTCCCTGCTGGCTTGGCTCCCCTATTCCAACGCCAACGAACACGTGGCTAGGATGGCCCGGGAGACCCTTCCGGCGGTGAGGGAAACCCCGTGCATCGCCGGGATCGGCGCCCACGACCCCGCCCTGAATATGGAAAAGTTCATTGACGAATTGCTGGAGATGGGCTTTTCCGGGATTACCAACGAGCCCTTTGTGGGCATTTACGGCAGGGAGTTTGCGGAGCAGCTCGAGGCTGCGGGGATCGGCTTCTCCCGGGAAGTGGAACTGATCAGAACCGCCCACAGGAAGGATGTCTTCACGGTGGCCTGGGCCTTTACCCCGGAGGAGGGGCGGATCATGGCCGAAGCCGGCGCCGACGTGATCGGCGCCATTGTGGGGGTGACCGTCGGCGGCCTGACGGGGGCGAAAAAGTCCCAGAGCCTCGAGGATGCCACCAGGCACATCCAGGAGATCTGCAGGGCTGCCAGAGAGGTGAACCCGGAGGTGCTCGTTCTCACCCACGGCGGCCCCTTCAAGGACGTGGAAACCGCCCGGTATTCCATTATGAACTCCGGTGCGGTGGGATATGCCGCCGGTTCCAGCGGTGAGCGCCTGCCCACCGAGACGGCGATAGTGGAGATCACCAGGCAGTACAAGGAGATCCGGCTGGGGTAAACCCCCAGCCGTTTTACGTTCGCCCAGCATGCCTGCTGAGCCGGTGGATTGAAAGAAACCCTGTCACTGAGTAAGCGGGAAGACCATCCGCAGGCAAGGGCGTCGCCGGCAACGGCGGGTCTGAAGAAGGCCGAAGGAAGAGCATGGAATGAGCTAACCGGGGTTGGCTCTCCAGGTGGGTGACCTTGCGTGAAGTGGGAAAGCTCGAAGGCTGGATAACCTGGGGAGTTAGGATAGACGGATTCATGCTCAGGCAGGCAGGCTTAACTGGGGAAGCCCTGTACCATCCAAATTAAACTGCGGAAGAAATATCACGGAAATTTGCACTGCGAGACATTGGGAGAGTTCCCGTTGTGGAAGAAAAGGGCAGCAGAAAAGTGATAGGTGTTATTACCAGAAGCGATATCGTTAGTGCTTATAACCGTTATCTCTTAAAAGAAGAGGGTGGTTTTTTTTGATGAACAGAATATAACCGGTCTGATTTTTGCAGGAATTATCGTATTAGGAGTTGGGTTATTACCTGGGGTGTTAAATAACCCCGTATGATTTCAGACCTTCCAGTATTCCTTCTGCATAGTGTGACCTGGATAAATAAATCTCATCAGGGATGTTTTTGATACTTTCTTTAAGTTCCGGCTGGGCGTTCCCGACCACAATTCCTTTATACCCTTTTAAAAACATGGACAGGTCATTCCCGCTGTCGCCACAAACGAGGGTATGCTCTCTTTTAATGCAATAAAGCTTCTGTACATATTGGAGCGCTGCCCCCTTCCCTGCACAAGAAGGGATAGCATCAATGATGTATCCCATAGAAGGAACTATTGTTACAGGCAGTTTGGTCTGTCTGACAGATTCGAAAAGCCGTGCAACAGTCTCTTTAAATGTTGTCCTGTCAGTATAGTAAGCAAGCCGGAATCTTGCATGCACTTCTTGTTTTTGCAAGCCTTCTATCCTTTCAATTACAGACCTGATTTCTTTCTCGTCCCAGTTGGATGCCATTAGGCTCTCCCATACCAGGTCCGGTCTAAACCAGGGGGGAGTGTAAATCTCTGTTCCCACATCTGTAATCAGCACATGGGGATACAGAAGGTTTTCCTGAACAATGAGCTGCCAAGCTGATATAAGGGTTCTTCCTGTGATGTAAACCAGAAGAATATCATTTTTGTGTTTTAACATCAAGCGGTTGAACTCACTCAATGCCGATCGGCTACCCACAAGCGTGCCATCGAGATCTGTTGCCAGGATATATTTAGGTTTTTTACTTGGACTTTCTCCCGCCATCTGCAACCTCCTTATAAATTGCTACAAGGTTTGAAGCTGTTTTTTTCCAAGTAAATTTTTTTCCATGAAGTGCTGCTTGCTTCGCCATTTCGTTCCTGGCCTTTTCGTTCGTAATCAGATAATTTATTGCTGTTGCCAGATCCATCGGGTTTTTTGGCTCCACAAGCAGTCCAGTTTTACCATGGAGAACGTTTTGTTGTAAACCTCCGGTACGGGAAGCTATTACAGGACACCCGCAGGCCATCGCCTCCAAGGCAACCAGCCCGAAAGATTCATAATATGAAGGGACCACTGTAACCCATGCACCGGCATACCAGGAAGGGAGCGAACTATGTTGTACCGGCCCTGTAAAGACAACCTGGTCGGAAAGCCCATTTTCCCGAATGAACTTCATATATTTCTTTTTTTCGGGGCTCAGGGAGGCCGGTGGTGTATCCAAACTATCACCACCGACAATTACCAGCAAGGTCTCCGCCGCCGTTGAGGGGTGCTTTTTCTTTAAAATGTCGAATGATTTTAAGAGAACCTGCAGACCTTTATTTTCCTCAAACCGACCCACAAAAAGAATGATCTTTTTGTTTTCTTTCACCAGCCCTAGAGGCTTATTGTCTTCAGCAGGATGAAAAAGATTGGTGTTTACACCACAGGGCACCAACGATATGTTTTGGGGATCTACCGAGTAGTAGTCGGATAATATTTTTTGCTCAAGAGGGGTTGTCGCTATCACCTTATCCGCTTTCTGCAGCACTTCTTTTTCTATTTGCAGGCGAACTGAAAGCAACGGGTTATTCGTACCCAGAGCGTTCTTTCTGACGATTCCGAGCGAATGGGAGGTATGTACCCGGGGTATACGATAGATCTTTTGCAGTTGTAACCCTACCCAGCCAGACAGCCAGTAATTGCTGTGTATTAAAGTATATTTATTACGTTTCCCCATATATTGTTTAAGCTCACTCGTGAACTTGGGAAGGATCTGTAACATTTGATGTTTGGATCTAAATCCTTTATATCCTGCCTGAAGCCTTATTACTTGAGAGTTCTTGCCCAGGGGTTCCTCTTCGGGAAACTTCGGATCTGAATAATGAGTGAAAACATCTACCTCGATGCCCAAGGAATCAAGCGCCTGTACCAATTCCCTGACGTAGACATTCTGACCTCCCGACTGAATATTGCCCAGTCTGGCGAAAGGATCGCCGTGGACAGAGATAAACAACATTTTGCCATGAAAGTTCATAACTACCCCCCTTTTGCTGTAAAGAACCAACCACCCTTATTTACGGATCTGTGGATAACCCTATTCCTCTGATAAATCTCAACTTGCAATGTATTTGAACAAACAACTTAGTTAATTAATTGAGGTTGTTCGTAAATAATATAATTTATTTGCTAATTATTTTCAAATCCAAAGATTAAGCGGATAGACAAATAATTTAGCAGTTTTTCATTATATGATGGGCAAATCCTTTAAATTTAGATAAATTTCTAGAGTGAGAAAATTGTTAAAGAAAAGGTATTACCTGGCGCAAGAAAAAAAGAGGTAATCCTTGCCAAGATCAAAAACCTTCTGGAGGCGCAACCGGAGATAAGCTTCGCGTACGCCCATGGCTCATTTCTAGAGCAAGAAACATTTGGAGATATTGATCTCGCTATCTATCTCTCTCCGGTGCCAGCAGGAAGCGGCACTTATTATGAGTTGGCTCTGGAAAGCGCCCTGGAAGAACTGATACATTATCCCGTCGATCTCCGTATTTTAAACGAGGCGCCCCTTTCATTTAAGTATAGCGTACTCCGTAATGGAACTCGCATTCTTGAAAAAGACGAAGACCTCCGGGTTGCCTTTCAGGAGCAGACACCATCGAGTATTACGATTTTGCCCCCCGCTCCGGAAGCGCTACTTGAAGGAGGCCCTGGAAGCGTGAAGTATGACCACCTTAGAGTTGAAAAACGATCTTGACCTTTTTCTCTCCGAACTTTCAAGAAGTGCTCCAGTAAGTTTTTAATTCTTACCCCTCCCGGCACAGTTACTCCAGGCGATTGTTACAACAGAAAGCGCCGTTTCAACAAATAACTGGCTGCTGCTATCCCCGCAATTCCTATGATTGCAGAACCGGCAACGGCACCAATCCAAGCGGAGAAGAGCGGTACCATCCCGGTGCTTTTCAGGAAAACAGGCGCAATGCTAAAGGCTGCCAGGAGCCCCCCTAAGATGATTGTTGAAGCAATGCTGTAAAACGTTGTAGGGACTTGCTCGAAGGCCAATTCAGTAAGAGAGTTGCCCTGGTAATTGACCGTATTCATGGAAAGGCTTGCCGGGGCCAGGGACAGGGCGATTCCCGCCACTGTACCGGTAAAAGCAAGGATGATCATCGGCAAGGCCGATGCCCTCTGCAAACTGAAGATTAAAATCATCACGCCCGCCGTTCCCGCTGCAAACAAAGCCAGAGGAAGGTAGGCTAAGAATTTCCCCAGAGCTAATTGGCCGGGTGAAACGGCCGCCAGCCACAACAGCCCCAGGCGGCGGCCCTCGGCCTGGTAGGCCGTGGCAACCAGCTCCCCGAAGCAGAAAAACCAGATTGCAAATACTGCAATTAATGGAGAAGGAAAGGTAGAAATCAACGAGCGTAATCCAGGGGACAGAAGTGGAGCCAGTGAAATGATAGCCCAGGCCACAATCCGGAGGGTGGTTAAAGGGTTTCGCCTGAGGGACAACCATTCTTTCAATATAACCGCCTGGATGGGTGGCGGCAGACGGAAAGCCGACAGCAATGCCAGGATACTGCGAACTTGATTTTTTTCCTGCCTCCGGCTGCCCCGGCCTTCCAGCTGCCACTGAGTTTCCTCCCATAAATGCGCCAATCGCGCCAGGGCGAAAAGGAGTATGCCGCCTGTCATGAGCAGTGCCGGTGCCCACCAAAGGAGGTGCTGGAATGCCGGCAAGTTGATCCACGCTTCCCGTGTTATCGTCCGTCTTCCTGCCAGGTCTATTACCAGCCACACAGTTCCTGCGAGCCCACCGACCTGCAGTGCGGGTGCGATGATGAAGGCCAGACCGCTCAACCTGTTCAGGAACTTCTTGACAAGCACGACCGCCAAAACCGCCAGGGCAGTACCGAAGAATGGGGCAAGAAACGCCAGACCCAAAAGAGGGATCTGCTTCTCAGGAAACCACGCGTGCGCCAGCGCCAGGGCCATCAGAATAGGGCTCAGCAGGGTCGGCCGCAGGTTCGCCAGGTAAGCAACGAGGACCGTGGACAAAACGACATCCCGCGGGGCTACGGCAAGCAGCCGGTCCACCCGGGCGGTGCGTCCGAACAGCATCCGTTCGGAAAAGAGGTAGCCGTTGCCGAAGGCCACCAGAAAAGTCATTACCGTAAGGAAACCCAAAATACCCGCCGGTTCCAGACCATCCGCCCGGTTTTTAAGGACTGAACCCATTCCAAAACATATCATCACGAGTGTTGCCAGTTCTAACAGTACGAACCATAAGCCGGAGCGGCCGAATCGCATCCGCTCATTCCAGGTTTCTTTGAGTTTATTTTTTGCCAGTGTCCACCAGTTGCCCATTGGCAGTCCACCCCCTTGCTTTCGCCTGAATGCCGGTAAGCTTTAAAAACAAAGGCTCGAGACCGCCTTCAACCCCTGCCGCCCGGCAAAGCTCCTCCACCTTGCCCAGGGCGATAAGCCGCCCCTTGTGAATGATGCCCACGCGATCGCAGAGTTTTTCGGCAACATCCATCACATGGGTGGAGAGAAACACCGTTTTCCCGTCGTTTCTGAGACTGATTAGAATTTCTTTGATATCGGCCAGAGTTGGAGCATCGAAGGCATTGGTAAGTTCATCAACAATAATAATCTCCGGATCGGTAAGAAGGGCGAGAGCGAATGAGACCTTGCGCTGCATTCCCATGGAATAGGTTGCAATCATCTGATCGGCCCAATTCTGAAGGTCAAGGATGGCCAGGAGTTCTTCCACTCTCTTCTTGATCCTGTCCTGCGGCAGATTGTAGAGGCAGCCTGCCATAGTAAGGTGCTCTCTTGCCGTTAACCTTTCATAAACCAGCGGTGAGTCGGGAACATATCCGATGCGACGGCGAACAGCCGCGCCCGGTTTCCATAAATCCTCTCCCAGCGCCAGCACCGTTCCCGCCGTCGGCCGCAGGAGGCCTGTGATCATTTTGATGGTGGTGGTCTTCCCTGCTCCATTTGCGCCGAGAAAGCCGAATATTTCGCCGGGAAAGACCTGCAAAGAGAGGTCTTGAACGGCAGGGTAATCACCGTAATACCTGGTCAGGCCCTTGAGCTCCAGGTTAGGGGTGCTGTTTGCTTCAAACAGTCCGGTTCTCATTGCTTGTTCCACTAATATTCTTTCTTCTCCAACTCCAGGAACTATGTTTTTGCCGGACACTCCTGGATCGGGCCGTTGCCTTGAACCGGTGATTGCAGTTAGTCTCTCGATAAACCCCTCCGGCTCGTCGGCGTTGATCAAAATCTCCCGAACCAACCCCTGCCTGCTTCTGCTTCCCGCCGCCGGAGCTTTTACCATGATCTGCTTTGAGAGCATGATCCGAATAACATCGCTCGTGCGTGAGAGGCAATACAGGCAATCTCCATCCCGGATAACGGCAATGCCGGCGATATCGGGCTTGGGGAGCGAGGCCGGAGATGCCCTTTCAACAGCAGTCACCAGCGGGAGCGGAATCCGGCTTTTAAACCGCGAACCCAAACGGATGAAGAGTTCGTCGCCTGTTAAAACATGGGCAGATTGAAGCATTAAACGTATGGAGTTAACCGCATAGCAATATAAGGAAAGCAATATGGCAATGATCAGAAAAAGCGGCCAACTTTTGGGCAATAAAAGATAGACAGCGATCCCTACTACAAACAGTTCAATAAAAATGATCGGCATTAACCCGAACATGAATTGCCGGAGTTGGGTGGATTTCCCGGTGTTCCTAAAGATTTCTTTGCTGTTCCCGGACAATGTATTACCTCCTAACCGTAATCCTCTTTAAACCGCTGTCCAACCACCATCAACCCTCCAGCTCCGATTATCAGCACGAAAAACAAAACTGTTTTCCATCGGTCCATTTTCAACATTCTAAACCTGATGCCTCCAGGTTTTTTCCAGGTAAAGAAATTTGCCATGCAGGAACAGTGAATTCCCAATCATCACCGAAGCTGCACCAGACACTTTTATACTTTTGTACAATTTCATTTGAGTCCCTCCCAAAATTTTTCTACAATCAAAATCAGCCATCCATAAGCAAAGAGCAAGATTCCGGCAACTTCAAAAGGGTCATTGATCCCGGCCGGCTGAGAGGAGAAACTTGCTTCAATGTAAGCACTCAGTCTTGGAGAAACTAAAAGAACAACTCCGATTACCAGAAGATCGATGATTCTGCTTTTGTTTTTTTGTGAAGTATGTGCTTGGCGAAAGTAGTAAATTAAACCCAGCAACAATACTAATGTGAGAACGATCTTAAAATCCATGAGTTCCCTCCTTAAATTGATAGCTTCATAAAATGATTAACTTTATACTCAAAAAATTATTAACAACTTCGCCGCATCCTATCATCTTTCTACTGCTAACAACGCATCCAGCTTGATAGAGCTCAATCCAAAAAGCAAAAAAGAAAAAAGGCCCGACACGCAGAGCCCAACTGCCGAACCCCTTGATGGAACCCTGCTACTTGGCTTATGTCGTTGTTCACAATGATAAACTCATGTTGGTCGTTAATTTCTCCATTTGTCGACCCCACTTTCCTTAATACGGTGTTATAATCGTGCATCGAAATTTGTTATACTGGCTTCATTCAGATCCTTGATTTCCGATTAAGGTAGTGTCAATACTCTTGTGTAAAATTTTTTATGTTTAGGGCAACCCTCAAAGATTAGCATTTTTAGGCAACCACTTTCTGCTGCATTTTCAAGAACCCATCAATCCTCTTTTCCGACCAGGTTCGATTCAGGGATATTACAAAAATGCACCTTAGGCAGCAGTCCTCAGGGCTTTCCATCTGCCTTGTCCTTCTTTTAAATTCCTTGAAGGTGCGTTCAATGGTGTTGGTGGAGCGCAGGAGCTTCCACAACGGCTTGGGCTGGGTATAGAACTGAAGCACTGCTTGCAGGTCTTTTTCCAGGCACGCTACGGCTGTAGGCGCTATTTTCTCCCAGGCATCTTTCCAGGCATGAAAGCGTTCTTCAGCTTCTTCATGGGAGCCGGCATAAAAGATGCGCTTGGCGTGGTCGAGACAAAACTTTTTCGGATTTTGCGGGAAAGTTTTGCCGCGATGTTCCGGAGCTTGTGGACGACACACCTCTGCACTGATGTGTTAGGGAAAGCCTCGGTGAAGGCACTCTCAAGGCCCGGCAGGCCGTCCATGATTCCCATGATGAGATTTTCTCCTTTGAGCCCCCGCCTTTTTAAGTCTTTCAAGAACTCCCTCCAGGAGGAGGCGCGCATCTCTCTCCAAGCTGGACCCCCAGGATCTTCCTGTAACCCTCGGTGGTGATGCCGATGGCCACCAGAAGCGATTCTTTGCTTACTGTGAACCTCTTTACGGGAAGATTCAAGCCGTCTAAGAAAATATACATGATATTGTCCTCAAGAGGCTGCTCCAGCCAGGCCCGCATTTCCTGAGTCAGCTCTTTGTTGATCCTGGAAATGGTTCCGGGAGAATAACCCTTGCCCAATAGTTCCTTCGTGATCTTCTTCATTTTCCGGGTGCTGATCCCGCCGATGAAAAGATCTAATAATCTGCCTGTCGATTTTTTCTTCTCTCCGCCTGTAGCGAGGGAGAACCTTCGATTCAAATTCGCCGTTACGCATCTCTCCACTTGAATATCTTCAATCAAGCCAAACCGGGTGAGGAGATCCCTTTCGTAATACCCGTTGCGGTTGTTATCCCTTTTGCCATTTCCCCTCTGGTACTGCTCGTAACCCAGAAATTTGGTCAGTTCCTGCTTGATTGCTTCTTGGAGGGCATGTTTGATGAACTGCCTGATATAGAGAGCCAGATCGTTGATGAGAATTTCCTGCCCCCATTTCTCGTTGACCTCGACATCCTGCATTTCTTCTGGTAAACTGATTTTCAAAGGTGTACCCTCCTTTTGGTTGTTTTGGGAATTGTCTATATTTGAGGGTACGCCCTTTTTTGTGGTTTTTCCTTTTTACACAATTGATTTTACGCTACCGGAAAAACGGTTAGGTTAGGGAGTTTGGGGTTATCTCCAACTCTTGCGTTGATGATTTCCATCTCGCCTTTTATAAATCAACCTATACAATAAGTAAACGGTAGCTCCTGCAGAATGAGTTAAAGCGATAAACACCAGCCATGCTACCTTATTTATTCCGTCAGGTTCCTGGCGGTAACACCTTATAAGTTGCCAAGTCCAATATATTGTTAAGATTGATGCCAGTAGAAGTACTATTAAAGCTTGTGGCAAAACTAGAGCATCTAAACTGTTCATAGTACATCCCTACCTGAATTTACCAAAACTTATTACCAAAATACGTAAAGCTGGGGAAGATTTTTTAGTAAAATCTTCCCCAGTGGTGATAAATGCCTGACAATATGCTTCAATAACATGGCTCACAAGGAAAACCAATTATAGAGCAAATGCAAAAATAATCACCTATTCCACAGGCACAGTCACAGCTCAAGTATTCATGGCACCCAATGCACCATTGATTGGAACATTTAGGGGCAGCATCTTGTCGCGCCTTATAACATCCCAGACTTCTCGTAGTAGCAACACTACTGCCAACGACCGGGTGTTCGTAATCACTACAAAGACTCTGTTGCATTTGTATCTCGGAAGAAGTTTCGGCTGGTTTTGTTCTTATTATCGGATCGAAATCTGCAGCTATTGCAGCCATAAGAGCAATATCGAATTTGTTCTCGTCTACAATATTTTTTGAAAGATCACTATCAGCCGACCATTTTCTTTCAGTAGAATTGTACTTAAAAACTGCAGACCGACCTTTCGTGTCAATATAAGTAAACTTGCCGTTCGGTAAATCCCATTCAATACTACTCAAACCCTTTGAATTTCTCAGTTCTAATGCCAAATATTCCCTATCATACCGGTTTATGCGTAAAACGCCACCTTTAGCAGTTGACTCATGGGTATAGTTTACAATAGTTATATCGCCATCAGTCTCTACCTTATATGATCTTACTCCTAATTTTTTCGCTTCAGGACCTACCTCGTTAGACTTTTTGTCCCTATATAATAATCCATTCCCAGAAATTAAACCTGTTACACTTGCAGTAGCAACACCAGCAATTGCCGGTGTTGCTAGCATAACGACAGCTAGCATAACCGCAACAACCCGTTGCCAGGACTTTCCAAGGATCTTAATCATTTTCAATCCCTCCTAATTTTATTTTTCCTTTAAGATGGCAAAAAGTATCCAAGCACACTAAAACAAAAATTAAATAAAACAAAATGTCTGTGATGAGACACGGCCAACAGATGATGCGCTTCATTTGGACTGCCATCAGAAAAGACGCAACGGCGGCTGAAATGCCTGAAATGCCCAGGCTCACGTATTGAAATCCCCGCACTTTTTGAGAAAGGTAGTAACTGATAGCGATAACCAATGACCCACCTAATGCAAGAATTGCCAATGTAAGCTCGTTAACCGGTAAACCGAGGGTGGCAAAGCCACAGGATGAGCAAGTGGTTTTCCTTTTGAGCCAGATAACATAGAGCGAGAAAATGATGGTTACAGCTATTACAAAGGTCAATAGTTTTTTCATCATAATACCCCCAATACCCGGGCTATTTGCCAGCTACAGGAGCCACTCTTTAGAGAAGAATTACCTTTCCTCTTTTTGGCCTTTCTTTACAAAGGTGGAGTAACAGGTAAGATAAATATGCCTGCGCCTTTGCTCTGCAAAGGGAGTGTATTCGCCCCTTGTGAATGATGGTCAACGATCTGCCGGTTCATCGGGGGCTGTTCATTGAATAACCCCTAAATAGAATATTGGTTATCCCTTTTCCGGCACTTTCGGCTGATACCAGTGGAACCAGCAAGTGGTGCTGGCTCCCGTCGCCGCTACGAGCAGGAGCAAGGCCGAAGCAAATCGCAGAAGATTTGTCTTAAGCGGTTTGAACATGCTACTCACCTCCGGGAAATTGGTTTTGCAAATCTCTTTAGACGTGGAAAACCATTCTCCTGCCTGATCTTCCCAGACGGAGCATATCGCTGCACAAACGGATGATATTGCTGCATGAACGGATTTTAAACAAAAATAACCGTTGAACTAACGGTTATGATGATGCGCGTTCGCTTATCCTAAATCCTACTACCGGAAAAAGTCTACTCTATTCCGAGCCTTTTAAGCAGGGCTTTCTCTCGCTCCCGGCTTAAGAAAACCCTGTCGCCAGAGTGCAGAACAATGTTATATGCCTGACCTGAAGGGACAATTTCCCTGATCTTTTCTAAATTAACGAGATATCCCTTGTGGCACCTGAAGAAACCAAGGGGATCAAGCTGCCGTTCCAGTTCGCCCAATTTACCTGGTACAAGGTGTTCCCCTTTTTCCGTTTTAATGAGAATTTTGTGCCGGCGGCCTTCAATGAAAAGAATTTCTTCCGGGTGAATCACCAGCTTGCGCTTATCCGATTTGATTAAGATAAATTCATTGCGCCGGTTCTGGGGTTTGCAAATTCTATCCTTCAGGCGCCGGACCGTCCTTCGGATCCTTGCCTCATCGAAAGGCTTTAAAATGTAGTCAAAGGAATACAGCTCAAACGCTTCCAGGGCGAAATCGGGAAAGGCGGTGGCGAAAACGAAAAAGAGGCCCGGCTGCATTTCTGCCAGCTCCCTGGCTGCATCCAATCCGTTCATTCCCGGCATATCGATATCCAGAAACACCACATCGGGCTGATAAATTTCCACCTGCCTGATGGTCTCCTTGCCGTCCCCGGCGATGGAAATCACTTCGACCCCAGGCACCTCTTCGATCACCCTCTTCAAGTACGCTGCGGTAGCCGGGTTGTCATCGGCTATCAGCACCCTCAGGCCCACTGTCGACACCACCTTGATCCCTGAAATTCAACATGGCGTCAACCCACCTGATAAACCGGTATCCCCACGGGGTGAGGGTAAAGCTTTGACATAATACACCAACGATTACCGGAAGCACGTACGCTTGATCGGCTTTATGAATTAACAGCAGAATCACCACGGCAAAGAAAATTCCGGCAACTGCAAAAGACAGCCTTCTGCCTCTGACCCTCTCCGCTTCGGTCAGCGGCTTGTTTTCCGTTTCCCCGGGGGCATACTTCCAATGATCGCGATAACCGCTATGAAGGTAATTATCATTAACAAAATAAGGCCCTGGAAAGCAATAGCGGACTTCAGCCACTTAACCAGCCAGCCCATCAGTAAAAAGAAGACCGTCCCCCCGATCAGACAGCGGTAATACCCTTGGCAGTGCTCGCCCCCGGAAACCAGGCGCAGGGTCCCTGCAGTTAAAACCAGGATCAGGGTCTCCCGGAATATTCCGAAGAGACAGGCCAGCGCCATGATCAGGGCAAACTCCAGAGCCGAGCCCAGCAGCAGCTCCAGGCCGAAGACCAGCATGCCCTCTTTTTGCCTGTCGCTCCCCAGCTCGCGGACGATGTAACCCGCGGCTTTTTCTGCCAGTCCGTGGATGGTCGGCATGCTACCGCCCCCTTCCCCTTTGTTGTTTAGGGAAAATCACGGTGAACTTCGTCCCCCGGTCCTTGAAGCTGCTCACCAGGATTTTCCCCCCGTTTTTATCGACCACCGACCTGACGGAAGCCAGGCCGAATCCCCTATTGCCGGACCTGGTGGAAAAGCCCGGCTCAAATATTTTGTCCCTGAGTTCCTTCTCAATAAAACCGGGATTGACGGTCTGAAAGACAAAATGCCTGCCGGCCTCGAATATTCTCAGGGCAACCGTCCTTTTATCCGCAGCTAAAGACTCGACGGCCTCGAAGGCATTATCCACCAGATTTCCGACCAACGTGTTCAAATCGAGGGGCCTCAGCCGGAGCGTACTCAGGTTCGCATCGACTTCGATAGTGAAGGAGATGTTCTTTAATGAGGCAATGCCCATCTTTACCAGCAACAGGGCCGCCAGCTCCGGGATATTCACCCGCAGGATCTCCCCGGATATCCGGACATCATGATAAAGGTTTTCGATATACCTCTGCGCCTGCTCGATTTTGCCGGTCTTCAGCAAAGCGTAAACGACCTGCAGGTGATTGACGAAATCATGCCTCTGGGCCCTCGTCACTCTGACAAGTTCCCGGAGATGCTCGATATAAATTTCTTTCACCTTCAGGAATTTCTCGTGCCTCTCCAGTAAGAACATCTTCCTTAAGATGACGAGAAAGAACAGCACTATGGTGAAAATCGCCGCATTAATGACAGCAACTGCTATTTCGGAGGAAACCACATGGCCGATTTCAACCAGGCGTTCAAGATAAAACCCCAAAGTTACCAGGATTACAGCGAAAATCAATATGGTTAAGACGACAAATAAGTTATTGTTTTTTTTCATCACCTTTCAACTGCTCCAGATTCTTCAGTTCCTGAAGATCGAAAAGAGTTAAATTGTATCGCCTCAAGATCAACACTGCTCCTGTTAGAAAAACAAACTCGGGAAGTGGGAACAACACCCGCAGCAGGGGATCCTCAAGGGCCTGCCGGACGGCAATCCCGCTAACTGCAGAAATCAGAAAATTAAACGCCGTTTCCGTCAGCGCTAACACGACCAGGCCGAGCAGAGAGGCAAGTGCCGCATCCAGCAAACTCAGGCCGCAGCAGCAGGCCGTTAAGACGATCAAAACGGGCAGCTGCAGGAAAACATTGACTCCGGGGAGTAGCGGCAGGCTGCGGATCAGGAAGGAAACTAACGATTCAAGAGAAGCAATGACCAGAACGCTTTTCAGCTTCGGCTTATATCCGGTTAAGATTAAACCCAGAGAAATAAGGATGGCTGTTTCCGGAATGGAATGAAACACCACCAGGTAAAAGGGCATCCTGTCCATCAGCAAGGCCTCTTTTCTCCCGGCGCTCCCCGCCCCCCCGGGAGCCGAATGTCTTAGTGGATATTTCGCCATCTCCTGGCAATTTCCTGTATAAATGAGCAAATTGTTACTCACCAAATCCAGTGGGCGGTGCTGTAGATGCCGATGAGATCGGCTCCGCCCATTTCGGCGCACCTGGCGGTCAGGCCGATCCCCGCCCCCGGAAGCGGTGGCCGTGCCGGCGCAAATCCAGGAGATGAAGGAATTCCCATAAGCATCAGGCGGGTGAAAAACCCGGTGGGCAAAGAAGCGGGGCAGGAAAAAAGAGGGAAGCAATGGACGGGCTACAAGCACAGTAGTGGGTCAGGAAATCAACAGCTGAAGTTTAGCCTGAACTTCTGCTATCACCCCTGCCGGGACCTTGCAGGCAAATTGTGCATCCCGTGCCCGCCAGTCAAGACTTTTTACCTGGTCTGCCAGGATCACTCCTGTAATCTTTAAACCGGCAGGTATCTCTACTTCAAAAGGATAGCCCTTCGCCTTTGCAGTAACAGGACAGAAAAGGGCCAGCCCCACCTTACCGTTATAAAGCTGCGGGGAAATTACCAGCGCCGGCCGCCTTCCGGCTTGCTCATGTCCTGCCTGAGGATCGAACCGGAGCCAGACAAGATCACCGCGTTCAGGAATATAGGTTTCCACCTCGTTTACCATATTTCCCGCCCAACCTGAGGTCCTGTATATACTTCGCCATGAATATTATCAGGTGTAACCTGGGACAGCAATTGTTCCAGGCTATAACGTTTGCGGCGGATAATAATTGCGTCATCCTTTGCCTCTAAATCAACCGGTGTGCCTTCTTTAAGGCCAATTTTTTGGGCCAGCGCTAAAGGGATGCGAATCCCCAAGCTATTGCCCCACTTTTGCACATGAGGTTGCATGATGATTTTCACTCCTTCTTTGTTTATACATAGTATAAACCTTCGATGCCATTAATACAAGTGTATAAATGCCCCTGCGCGTGGAGGAGGCTTCAAGTTCAAGCCGGTGCAGAGGTAGGGGCAGTAATCTGTCACCGGCAAGCCTGCTTCGGGCAGAAAGGGTGTCACTAATTCTACCTTCGCTTTTCAACTCCCCGTTTCCGATAGAGAAGGAGCGCACCGCAGAGCAAGGCGGAGCCACGCCGACTGTAAGCCACAAGTATGATGCAGTTTCCTGCTTTTTCTACTTCACCGGAGCGGCAGGAGTAAACCGCGCCCGCTACTGTTCCTTTTTCTTCGTACGTAAATACCGGAATGAGCACCTCTTTCTCCTTGGGGTTTAAGATAGGTGATCCAGCTTCAAAGTCAGCTCTTTCCGAAAGACCACACTTCCTGTGCAGGTCTTCCCCTTTGCCCTTATGTCATCGGGAGATTACCTGCCAGCTGGTGACTATAAATGGCATGGGAGCACGATGCAGAGGCGCTTATCGCCTCGGTGTTGGTTGTGATAGTGGAAAAAATAAGCAGGATAAAGAGAGCACTTTTCAAAAGCAACCGTAAAAACCTGTGCTTAAGCATCTTTACCTCTGCACAGTGCCTTTCTGCCACATCCATCCGTCGGTTGGACAGGACGGTGGACCATATCGCCCCGGATCATAGTTCCCAGCCCAATAATGGGTCATGAAAAGCGCTCAGTCAGCCCGGTCCACGCCGATACCGCCGACATCATTGATCGCCTGGGTGGCGTCAGGGTCAATGTTTTCGTGCCCGGACGATAGACCTGATCGTAGTTCATTTTATATCAAGTAACAATATTTTCTATAATAATATCACCTGTGTAGAAATCCAAACAGTAATAATATTTCTTATCTCCCTGTTCCGCTATAACAAACCAATAGATTTGATTTTTTTCGTAGGGAGCAATATATATCTTTTTAATGCTTTCTTTCTTTATTTCCTTTTTTTCAAGGGTGGATATAACCGTTTCCTGAGAGATACCTTTATCAGGAAAAACCGAGCCTGTTACAGAAATCTCGCCTGTATACTTGTTCTTGGTTAACCAAACAAGCTTTTCCTGGCCAGATTCGTCGGTCCCGGAAATCATTGTGTCGTAACTTCCGAATTCAAGAAAACGAGTAGGAACATACTGTATATTCCTTATGTCTTTCAAAAGTCTGTGTTCTAGAACATACTTTCTTGCTTCCTCAGGAATAGGACCAGTGTCAGGACCAATGACTGGGTCATATAATTTATAGTAATTATCTCCAGCACCTTCATCAATTGGTTGGTTGGACGCCGTAAAGTCACCATTCGATGTAATGGTAACGGCTCTGGTGTTATCGTCCCAGGCAACACTTGCCCCAAGTGCTTCTGCTACAAAGCGAAGAGATACCATCGTACGCCCGTTGACAATAATTGGCGGCTGTTCCATAAAGAATATTTTCCTGTTTTCTCTTTGAGCCATTTCAGAATTAATGGTTAAAATTATTTCTGTTGCTCCTTTTTTTATAGTTACCTTGGGATCTTGCCATTCTACGGTTGCACCTAGAGACTCTGCAATAGCTCGTACTGGAACTAATATTCTATCATTGGTTATTATAGGCTCTTGATCAAATATAAGTTGTTTTCCATTAACAAAAACTTTAGCATTGGCCAAGCAATAATTGTTACCCGCAATAGCAGATGAGGCAAGTGACAGTGTCAACAAAAAAGCCATAGTTGCCAGCAAAAACTTTTTAATCAAATCTTTAACTCCCCTTTCAATAGATTTTCAAATACCTAAATGATTCCACTGCAGAAACACCGAGTCAGTTGAGCACTATCTCCTCAGGGATTTCTACCTGTATATTTTCTCTGCAACATTGCATTTACTTTGAAGTTAGTAACCGGGGATCAGGTGAGGGGTGACAGAAAATCGATCTTCCTTCTCCGAACCGCAGCTTCAGGAACGATGAACCCTCCACGTAATCGTCTGTCAGCCTCTCTACCTTCCTTCAGGCGAGGGGTGATCAGGGTCAGCATCTGGGCGTCGCTGAAGAAGATATCAACGTCCCTGCTTTCCCGATGACGAAAGATGAGTGCCAGGGCGGTACCTCCACCGAAAGTCCATTCGCTATCCTTTATCTCCGACGCTTTCAAAACAGAAAAAGCTTTCTTGAGGAGTTCAAACCACATGGTCAAATATCTCCTCCAGTTCCGGGTTCGGGTAAATATTTTTTAACAAAAAGCTTGTAGTATGCGAAAAAATCTGCATCTGAGATGCCGTATCCTGTTATAAACCTGACGATATCCTGTAAAGAAACATCTGTATACAGGTTAAATATTTGAACACTGTACTTTTTATCGGTGCTGCTCGGGTTTGTAAATGTTTTAACAATATTTTATTTTTGTCGTAAATTATTCCTCCTTTCGTACTTTCCTTTACAAAAGCCGAGTTCAGGCTACAATTAATTTCGCCTATACCTTGCTCTGCAAGAGAAGGGTATTCACACCGGTGAAGAGTTGTTTGACGGCCTGCCGGTTCACCGAGGGCTGTCAGTTCAATGACCCCACAAAAATATCAGTTATCCCTTTTCCGGCAGCTTCGGCTGATACCAGTGGAACCAGCGAGCGGTGCTTGCTCCCGTTGCCGCTACGAGCAGAAGCAGCGCTGAAGCAAATCGCAGAAGGTTTGTCTTAACCGCCTCGAACATACCTCTAATCTCCCGGAAATCGGTGTTGAAGATCCCTTTAGACGCGGAAGAACGCATTCCTGCCTGATCTTCCCAAACGGGTCAAAAGGCGGCACAAACGGGTTATATGGTGCACGAACGGGCTTTGTATACATAAAAAATAGCCGTTGTAACAACGGTTGCCGTTAGAAATCCTCAACGAAACCCCGGGAAATGAGGCAGATTCCTATTTTATTGTGAATCTTTCCCGCAACTCCTTTTCCCTTCCCCTGCTTAAGAAAACCCTGTCTCCGGAATCCAGGATTATGTCGCGGGAACGGACTTAACTTGGAAAGAACCTTTCGCGTTCTAAAGAAGGCCGCCAAGGCGTTAGAGCGACAATTCATTCCCGAAAATTCCGGTCGAATTTCAGTTCCTTCACAACACCCTGATTGACCAGAACGTTTGCTTTTCTCTTGAGTTCCAGAGTGTAACGGTTCCAGTAGGATTCCCTTGCTTCCTGGACTTCAGGGGTTATTACTCCGCTGCTGTCCGGTTTCAGGAGTTGCCCGGCCTCTTCTGCTTCTTTAATCACAGCTTTGTACAGTTTGTCGCACATGGTGATCCGGAAGGCGTTGTACCACTCGTATTCTTCCCAGTACTCGGCCGCGGAAAGCCCCCATTCCTTGATGATCAGATCCACTACCGCGCGGTACTCCGGGTTTGTCTGGTATTCTTTCTTTTCCCATGCCAGGAATGCGTCGAGTTCTTCTGGAGTGGGAAGTATCTTTCTCTTTAGGGCCTCGTTCAGGAGAACTTTTTCTTCAAACAGAACGTCAACGGCGCGTTTTTCAAGCGCAGGGCCGGCAGATGCAGCTAGGCCTTTCCTGAACTCCAGTTCGCCAACTGTAAGAGGCACTGCCTCAATCCAGGCAGCGATCTGGTCAGGCGGCTGTTCTATATTCTTCAGGCTCCGGACAGCTCTTTTGAGCAGATCCTTGTGGGAGCGGACAAATTGGCCGCTGGCTTTGATAGTCTCCTCTGCTCTGGTGTTTTTTGGTTTTTCGGCATAAACAGCGTTCTCCTTCCCCGGAAAGACGCTCTTCTGTGCCGGGGAAACCGCGAGGGAAATCCCGGCCAGAATCAAAGCCATCATAATGGCCGCCATGCACCGGAACCAGGGTCTGCACCTGGGGTTTACGCGCAACATAAATGCCAGCCTCCTTTGACTTTTTAGGCTTTCGTTATCTGAGCCAAATGAGCCCGGGCCACCTTGTGACCAAAGCTGCGAATAAAGAAATTTTTTCTTTTCATCTTTCAGCAGGAGGTCTTCCGGGAAACACCCGCAGCCTCCCTCAGGATAGTGACGGCTGCAGCAAAGGCGGGGGGGAGCGGTGCTTCAAAGGAAAGGAATTCCCCGGTGCGGGGGTGGGTGAACGTGATCCGGTAGGCATGAAGGGCCTGACCGGGCAGGTCGAGGGGGTTGCGGCGGGGGCCGTAGACAGGATCCCCGGCGACCGGATACCCTGCGTAAGCCAGGTGAACCCGGATCTGGTGGGTCCGCCCTGTTTCCAGTTCCACGTCAAGGAGTGTGTAACCGGGGAACCGCTCTTTGACGCGGTAAAAGGTGCGTGCCTCCTTCCCGTTCGGAACTACGGCGATCTTTTTGCGATTTTTTGGATCTCTCCCCAAAGGAGCATCGATCATGCCCTCTTCTTCGCGCACTTCTCCATGCACCAGAGCAAGGTACTTTCTCTTGATCTGGCGGGCCTTGAGCTGGGCAGTCAGACTCTGGTGGGCAAGGTCGGTTTTGCTCACCACAAGCAGACCGGAGGTGTCTTTGTCCAGGCGGTGGACGATGCCCGGCCGCAGGTACCCCCCGATTCCCGGCAAATTGGGGCAGTGATTGAGCAGCGCATTCACCAGGGTGCCTCCGCTGTGTCCGGGAGCAGGGTGGACAACGAGCCCGGGCGGTTTATTTACAACCAGCAGGTCGTCGTCTTCGTAAACAATCTCCAGCGGAATGGACTCGGGGCGGAGAGCAACCTCATCGGGAGGAGGAACCTTCATTTCAATTTGATCATTTGCCCGCACCCGGTAGCTGGAACGCGCCTGCCGGAAATTTACCAGGACAAGACCCTTTTCAATCAGGCGCTGCACCTGGCTTCGGCTCAAAAAAGGGGTTTGCCTGCTCAAGAAATAATCCAGCCGCTTGCCGTCTGCTTCTGGAGGTACTTCAAAACGGTAGGTTTCCTCACTCATCCCCTCACCATTCCTTTTTGGTGCCTCGAAAACCAACTAATATCCAGAAAAGAGAGACAGCCCCAATGAAAATAAAAACATCAGCGGGGTTAAAAACAGGCCAAACCCGAAAATCAAGAAAATCAATAACATATCCGGTCCGCAGCCGGTCCACCAAATTTCCCAAAACTCCTGCTGTGAGGAACGCCAAACTCCAGCCTGGCTTGCGCTCCTGCCTGCAGTAAAAGACGGCCACCGCGAGCAAAAGCACTGTAAAAATACTTAAGACAACGAAAATTTGTGTTTGATAGGCCAGGATCCCAAAGGCCCCGCCCGGATTTTTGATGTAAGTAAGGTGAAAAATGCGGGGCAAAACCTCGATCGATTCACCCGGACGAAGATGACGCGTGATGAAGAACTTTCCCAACTGGTCAACTGCAAAAGCCGCTAATGTTACAATTACGAATCGGACCAAGCAACTGCCCCCTCCGGTCAATTGAGTTCTAACCGGCCGAGGGCCTTGCTGAACGCCGCAAAGGCCTCTTGTTATTAACCTTCTTTTCCGTAACCCCCAAGTCTATTCCTCCCTTTATCAAATTTCCTCTCGAGCTAAAGTTTCTAAGAGTTCGCGATCACCTTCGAGCAGGGCGTGGTACGTTTTTTCCAAACGCAGCGCCATTTTTTCGGCAGAAAGGGAGAGCGCCCTCGCCCTTGCTGCCTCTCCCATTTGCCTTTTTAACAAAGGCTGCTCAAGGAGAAGGAGGATTTTTGCTGCAAATTCTTCTTCACACTCACTGCAGAGAAACCCGGTCACCCCATCCCGGACCATGGCCAGCGAACCAAATGCCGCCCTTGCCACAACCGGCAAACCGGCAGCCATCGCCTCGAGCAGCACAAGACCCTGGGTTTCCGTTACCGAAGGAAAAACAAAAAGATCCGCGCTCCGGTAAGCCCCTGCCACAACATCCGGCGCGAGAAGGCCGGTAAAAACAACCTTTGTGCCAATTCCCAGCTCTTTCGCAAAAGCGCCCAGGGCCTCTTTTTCGGGGCCGCTTCCCACCAGAACCAGGGTTGCCGCGCGCTGCTTTTGAAGCACCAGACTGAAGACCCTCAAAAGGAAGTCAAGGTTTTTCTCCTTACCCAGTCTCCCCACAAAAAGGAGAACTCTGTCTTCCCGCGGGACCCCAAAATTTTCATAAAGAAAATTGGGATCTCCGTCCTGAAACCGTTCGGGGTGAATCCCGGTGGGAATGGGAACAATTGGACGCCTGACCCCGTAGCCTTCCAGGAGGTTTTTGATCACCCCGGTCGGTGCGATCACCAGGTCGCAGCGGTTGCAAAACTCCCGGGCCAGGTAAATCACCACGTGCCGCGCAAGCCCCCGGGCGAAGGGAAAATAATGGATATACTGGTCGTACAGGGTATGATACGTGAAGACAAGGGGGACATCTAAGCGCCGGGCAAAGGACGCCCCCAAACGCCCGAGCAAAAAAGGCGAATGAACGTGAATGATGTCCAGTCCCCATTTCCTCGCATACTGCCTGGCCTGCCAGGGGAAAGGCAAACCGATGTAAAATTCCGGGTGAAAGGGGGTGCGAAAAGAAGGAAAGCGGTAGATATTTTCCTCGTTCTGTCGGGCGTCCGGGTAGCGGGGAGCGAAAACGTAGACTTCGTGGCCCCGGTTAATCAGTTCCCGGGCAAAAGTTTCGATGGAGCGAACTACTCCGCTTACATAGGGTCTGTAGCTATCCGTAAAAATTCCAATCTTCATGGCCCTTCCGTCTCCCCGAACCTCTAGACGGGTCCTCCCGGCCTTTCTTCGTCATCCCGTCCCCGGAAATCCTGGTAAAATGTCCCATCGCGACGATCACGCCAGTACGGGAGGGATTCCACATCTTCTACGGATCCCCTTTTTTCCTCTGCCAGTTCCGGGGGAAGGCCAGACTCCCCGTGCACCACGTCGGAAGAGGTTCCGTAGCGGGCCACCTCCTGCCAGCTGTCTTCGCCGTCATACATGATCCTTTCCCTGTTCTCCTTAGAAAACCAGTCCTCGGGAAACCCTCCGAAGGGCGGCATCACCACACCTTCTTCAACGGGCCTCCGCTTTGTCCTGCCGTTTTCTTCTCTCTCCTGCTGGCACCGGAAACAGAGCGCCGCGGTCGGAACCGCTTCCAGCCTGGCGTCAGGAATTTCCTCCCCGCAAACTTCACAAATTCCGTAGGCACCCTTTTCAATTTTCTCAAGGGCCTCTTCAATCTTGCCTAACCGGACGCGCGCCAGGTCGCGCAGCCCGAGGTCTTTGCTCCGCTCAAAGGTTTCCGTTCCGAGATCTCCGGGGTGGTTGTCGTACATCGAAAGCTCCTGAAGGGCATCGCGCAAACCCCCCAGCTGTTCCGCCTCCTCCAGGCGGGAAAGGCGGGCAAGAGCCTCCTCCCGTTCCAAACGCAGGCGCCGGCGAAAGTAGTTCAGTTTATCCTGCTCCAAATTAATCCCCCGTTTCCCGTAATCTCGAGACTGCACTAATCCACTACATGAACAATTTCTTCCAGGGAGCGGCGGCCTGGAGCGGAAGGCGCTTCCGCGGGGTATCCAAGAGGAACCATTGCAACAGGTCTCAAGTCCGGCCCCAGACCTAAAACGCGGCGCGCCCCCTCCTCGTCAAAGGCACCCACCCAGCAGGAACCGAGGCCAAAACCTGCAGCAGCAAGCAGAATGTTCTGAACGGCCGCAGCAGTATCCTGAAGGCAGTATAATTTTTCCCCCCGCTCCCGGTAACGGCGCCCCGAACGGGCCGGAACGGCGCAAACAACGATCACCACCGGCGCCTCGGCCAGGAACATCTGGCCGAGTGCGGCCTTTGCAAGCCCCTTCTTAGTGTCTTGATTTCTTACGACATAAAATTCCCACGGCTGCAGGTTCCCCGCAGAGGGAGCCCACCGGGCTGCATCTAAAATTTGGGCCAGCACCCCTTCGGGAACCGGCTCTCCTTTAAAGGCCCGCACAGAGCGCCGTTTTTTGATAACATCCACGATATTTCCGCTCAATCTCCTCGCCTCCCTATTTGATTCCGCCCTGAAGTTGACTTTGAACCAGACGCACGATCTCCGCGATAAAATCACTCAGAACAGGAAGATTGAGAACAACCAGGCGCTGCAAAAAAAAGAGAACAAGTGCTCCCAGGAGAGTAAAACCAACCGCAATTCCCAACCCCCGGGCCACCCCTGAAATAAAATTGACAAACAACAGCCGCCCCGGTCTGTTCAGCAGTTCCACATACTCGGCAAGTTTCATCCGCTCGATGTTCAGGGAGAGTTCTTCAATCTTTTCTTTCAGGGCCTTGATTAAATCAGAGCATATTCCCTGCAACGGATGCACCCCTGGCTTCATTCTCCCCAAAAATCACGTTTTCAATTATTTTCTGCGGCTAATTGGTAAGGGCCTGAAGGGGCGCAGGAATCCGGCCGCCCCGCCGGATGAAAGCGGCAGGACTGTACCTGTTCACCTGCATTACCGGGGCTCTTCCCAGGAGCCCTCCGAACTCGACATAATCACCGGGCTGCCTTCCGGGTGCCGGTATGATCCGGATACCCGTAGTTTTGTTGTTGATCATCCCGATTGCAGCCTCGTCGGCAATTAAAGCTGCAATCGTTTCCGCCGGGGTATCACCTGGAATCACGACCATATCCAGACCAACGGAACAAACGCAGGTCATTGCCTCGAGTTTTTCAATCGTAAGCGCTCCCTCAGCCGCGGCGCGCGCCATCCCGGCATCCTCGCTTACCGGTATAAAGGCTCCGCTTAAACCTCCAACATAAGAAGAGGCCATCGCGCCCCCCTTTTTAACGGCATCGTTCAAAATCGCGAGGGCCGCCGTACTGCCCGGGGCGCCGCAGCGCTCCAGCCCCATCGCTTCGAGGATCTCGGCAACACTGTCTCCAAACGCCGGAGTGGGAGCCAGGGAAAGGTCTACGACTCCGAAGGGAATCCCCAGCCTCCTGGATGCAGCGCGGCCGATGAGCTCCCCCATCCTCGTAACCTTAAATGCGGTCTGCTTGATTAAAGAAGCAAGGGTGCCGAGGTCGGCGTCGGGATGACTGCGGACCACGTTTAAAATTACCCCGGGCCCGCTTACCCCGACATTGAGGGTGCATTCAGGCTCTCCAACTCCGTGAAAGGCGCCTGCCATGAAAGGATTGTCTTCTGGTGCGTTGCAAAATACAACCAGCTTCGCGCAGCCGATCCCCCCCTGCGCCGCGGTAAGCTCTGCCGTCTCTTTAATCACCCTTCCCATCATAGAAACCGCTTCCATGTTGATTCCGGCTTTTGTGGTTCCCACATTTACTGCGGCACAGACGCGCTCCGTTTGGGACAGGGCACGGGGAAGAGACTCAATCAGTCTTCGATCCCCTTCTGTAAAGCCTTTATGAACCAGGGCAGCATAGCCGCCGATAAAATTAACACCTATTTCCCGGGCGGCGTTTTCCAAAACCTGAGCGAGGTAAAAATAATCACCGGAACAGTTGCCTCCAATCAAGGCAAGGGGAGTCACCGCGACCCGTTTGTTAATAATCGGAATTCCGTAAGCGCGCTCCAGCTCCTCCCCCACCTCCACGAGATTGGCAGCGCAACGGAGGATCTTATCGTAAATCCTGGCTCCGATTTTTTTTACATCAGAACCCCCGCAGTCCAGGAGGCTGATCCCCAGGGTAATCGTTCTGATATCCAGGTTTTCTAACTCCACCATCCGGATCGTTTCGAAGATTTCCTCCGGAGTATAAGGAAAAGGCAAGAGCACCTCTCCTTTCCTAGACGCGATGCATGAAACGGAAGATGTCTTCATGCTGAAGGGTTACTTTTAACTCCAGCTCCTCTCCCTTGTCTTCCAGCATTTTCCTTAAAGTGGAGAAATCAACATTGCATCCTGTAAGATCCACGATCATGATCATCGCGAAGAATTCCTGTAAAACGGTCTGGCTGATATCCAGAATATTCACGTTGACACTTGCCAGAACCCCCGCAATCCCGGCAATAATGCCCACCTTATCATGGCCGAGGACGGTGACAATTGCCCGGTTCACCTCTTTCTCTCTCTCCCGGCCGGAGGCCGCCGCCTCTCCTTCCTGAGGAGCCTCGTGCTTAAAGGTAATTTTGACTCCTTTTTCTTTAATCCACTGCCTGGCTGCCTCCGTAAGAATCGTGCCTGCCGGGAAAACAAGCTCTTTCTGGTCGCCAAGTTTTTCAATTTTTGCCCTCGTGATAACCTCCCGCATCTTTTCTCCCCTTCTTGCTAAGCTTCTGAACCCGCCGCCCCGGACTCGTACTGTTTTACCACATGATAACAGCGCTCACACAAGGCAGGATGCTCGCCTGAAGCGCCTACCGACTCGTGGTAGAGCCAGCAACGCGCACACTTCCTGCCCGGAGCCCTTTGGATCAGGATCTTCATTGCATAGGTGTTCTCCGCACTAAGGGACCCCCCGGGTGCTGCCACCCACGTTTCGTAAACTTTCACCCCGGAAACAATCAAAATAGTTGCCAGGTCGGCTTCGATTTCTCTTAAGAAGGCAGCAGATTCTTCGTTTTCGGGGTAAAGGAAAACAAACGCCTCGGTGGAAGGGCCGATTACCTTTTCTTTTCTTGCAGCCTCCAGCGCCCTCGTGATTTCCTCCCGGATCTTTAAAATCTGCTCCCACTTTGCTTCAAGTTCCTGATCCAGGCAGCGCCCGTCAACCTGAGGCCAGGGAGCCAGATGAACGCTGAAGAACTGCTCCCTGGCGCGGGGGAGATGGCCCCAAACCTCTTCTGCCGTAAAGCTCAGAACAGGCGCCAGCAGGCGCGCCAGCACGTTGACCATCTCGTAAAGGACGGTCTGGATGCCGCGGCGCTCCCGGCTTGAGGGATAGGAGCAATATAAAGCATCCTTCGTAACATCAAGATAAAAGGAACTCAAATCAACAACACAGAAGTTAGAGATGGCATGGTAAACCATGTGGAACTCGTAGGTCTCGTAAGCCTTCGTCACCCTCTGGATCAAACGATGCAGCTTCAGCAAGGCCCACCGGTCAAGCAGGCTTAGATCTTCATAAGAAAGGCGATCCCGAACAGGGTCGAAATCGTAGAGATTGCCCAGCATAAAGCGGAAGGTGTTGCGGATTTTCCGGTAGGCTTCGGCAAGCTGGTTCATAATGTTCTGGGAAACAGCGACATCACTCCGGTAGTCTGAAGAGGAAACCCAGAGGCGCAAAATATCGGCTCCAAATTTCTCGATTAACTCCTGGGGATCAATGACGTTCCCCAGGGACTTTGACATCTTCCGCCCTTCTTCATCCACCACAAAACCGTGCGTCAGAACGGCCCGGTATGGCGCAGCGCCCCGGGTTGCCACCGCGGTGCAGAGGGATGAGTTGAACCAGCCCCGGTGCTGATCGCTCCCTTCAAGGTAGAGGTCCGCGGGCCACCTGAGTTCCGGGCGCTGCTCCAAAACCGCAGCGTGGCTGGAACCGGAATCGAACCAGACATCCATCGTATCGCTCTCTTTCCGGAAAGCTTTTCCGCCGCATTCGGGACACACAAAACCGGGAGGCAAAAGCTCCTCCGCGCTCCGCTCAAACCAAACATCGGAGCCGTAGCGGCGGAAGAGGTCCTGGAGCCGGGTGATGGTCAGATCGTTGATGATGGTCCTCTGGCAGTCGTTGCAGTAAAAAATGGGAATCGGCACTCCCCAAACGCGCTGGCGGGAAATGCACCAGTCCCCCCGCTCCGCCACCATGTTGTAAATGCGCTCTTTTCCCCAGGCAGGGATCCACTGCACCTCTTCAATCGCCTTGAGGGCCTCTTTCCGGAAACCGTCAATTGAGGCGAACCACTGCTCTGCCGCCCGGAAGAGCAGGGGATCTTTGCACCGCCAGCAGTGGGGGTACTGGTGGACAATCTTTTCCTGGTGGTATAACAGGCCCCGCCTCTCCAGTTCCTCGATTACACTCTGATTGGCATCCCAGATCTTCATCCCGGCGAAGGGGCCGGCCTCGGAGACAAAGATTCCCTTTCCATCCACCAGGGAAACAACGGGAATGTGATACGCCTGGCAAACCTCAAAGTCTTCCATGCCGTGGGCAGGGGCAGTATGAACCGCACCGGTGCCCTGCTCCAGGGTTACATGCTCACCCAGCACCACGAGGGAATCCCTATCATAAAAGGGGTGTGCACAGCGGATTCCTTCCAGCTGGCGTCCTTTCCAGCCGCCGAGCACGCGGGGGCTTTTTTTCCCTTTGATGCCGCTCACCGGAGCCAAAAGCTTTTCCGCCACGATGATTTTCATCCCGGCAACCTCGGCCAGAACATAGTCGAAGTCCGGGTGCAGGCTGATGGCAGTGTTTCCGGGAATCGTCCAGGGCGTCGTGGTCCAGATCAGGATATAGGTCCGGTCGTCAAGCGGGAAGAGCCCCTTGCTTTCTTTCACGGGAAACAGAACGTAAATAGAGGGGGATTCTTTTTCCTGATATTCCACTTCCGCTTCCGCAAGGGCGGTTTCGCAGTCGGCACACCAGTAAACCGGTTTTAAGCCTTTATAAATAAACCCGCGTTTCGCCATTTCTCCGAAAATTCCGATTTGCACCGCTTCGTACGCCGGCTCCAGAGTTAAATAGGGATTGTCCCAATCCCCCTGCACTCCCAGGCGCTTGAACTGCTCCCGCTGAATGGTCACGTATTTAAGGGCATACTCCTTGCAGATGCGGCGGAACTCTAAAACATCCACCTGATTCCGGTCAACACCCAGGGTTTTAATCGCCTGCTGCTCAATGGGCAAACCGTGTGTATCCCAGCCGGGTACATAGGGGGCATCATGCCCCGTCATCGTCCGGTACTTGACAATTATGTCCTTTAAAATTTTGTTCAGGGTATGGCCCAAATGGATGTCACCGTTGGCATAGGGAGGGCCGTCATGCAGGATAAATTTTGGTTTTCCCCGAGTGCTGTTTTGAACCTGCCGGTAAAGGTGCGCCTCCTCCCAAAAACGCAAAATCTCAGGCTCGCGCTGAGGTAAATTGGCCCTCATCGGAAAATCTGTCCGGGGCAGATTTAATGTTGCCTTGTATTCCATCACTTCACCTCATGATTTTAAAAATCTCAAAAATGAGAACCCCTCACCTCAGGGGCGAGAGGTTCCCGCGGTACCACCCTTTTTCCTTCCTTGAAGGCTCTTTTGCATCGGAATAACGGCCCCCACCGGCCCTCCTTAATCACCGGAAAAGTTTTCAGGAGGGCACTCCCGGGTGATTTTCTGCTGCTCCTGATGAGGACCGGGCTTGCACCCTCCCCGGCTCGCTGCTCCCTGGAAACAGCATAAACGTCCCGCTCATCGCGTTGTTCGCCCTTTTCCCTTTTAAACCATGTGCCGGTTTCGACTTCGAAGTAATTATACGGAATTTCACGCTCTTCTGTCAAGAATTACAGCACGATACATTCTTGCAGGTTTTTAAAGGTGCCGGAGCGCCTCGGCGGGACTCAAGGACGCCGCCCGGCTGGCAGGGTAAAGACCGAAGAAGAGGCCCTTCCGATCTCCCGCGTCCGCTCGGCAACCGCCACCAGCATGATGTTCATCACCCCAACACCCCCGACGAGAAGGGCGATCGCGGCTACCGCCCCGATGATCAGGGTCATCACCGAAGCCACCTTCTCCACCATCGCAAGGCTCTCTTCCATTGAAGTGCCGCGGTAGTGGACATCAGCGCGAGGGTGCCTTCTCTTGAGGATCTTTAAACTGGCAAACACTGGCAATTTACATAAAGCAAAAAAGCAGTTTTGCCTAAAAATGCACCAGTCTTTGAGGGTTGCCCTAAACATTTTACACAAAAGGATCGACCAAAAAAGATTTCCAAGGCTAATTCACGACCTTATGCTCTTAGTAGGTTTTTCAAAAATAAAAAACGAGGTGCTTCTCTTGAGGAAGACCTCGTTCGTTCGCTGTTCTCGAAGTGCCGTAACTATCTCGCGCGGCCGGGGCCTACCGGAGTTTCCCTGTCCACGTCTACCCTGGTCGGGGTGACTTCCCTTGCCGTTTCCGCGTCCCGCCTCGCGTCCCGTCCCGGGGTGATTTCCCGCGCGGTCTCTACATCCCTTGTTCCTGTATCCCTTCCCGGTGCGGCCTCCCGCCCCGGCGCCGCCCTGCCGGGAGTGATTTCCCTCGCAGTTTCAACACCAACCCGGGTCAGCGGTTCGTTGTCGGGTCCGTAAATCGTTCCCCGCTCGGTGTCTCCGGCCGTTCTCCTGACGCGGGCGGCAAAGGTATCATCAGTATCGGGAAGCACATGTTTATCCTTCTCCATCCATCTCACTCCTTTTTTTATTTTTTCAAAGTTAGTATGAGATGGACGGCAGGGTGATTATACTTCCGGTTAGGAAGAACTTTCTACCAGGCGGGCCACTTCTTCGAGCGTAACACCGTTTATTTCCACCAGCTTCCTTGAGCTGGTCAACCCCTTTAAAATTTTAACATTCCCGGCCCCGCACCCGAAAACTTCTCCGAGAAACTTTTGCAGGAGTTTGTTGGCCTCTCCCTCTACGGGAGGAGCAGTGAGCCTCACCTTGACATAATCCCCGGCCACCCCTGCAATCTCGTTCCTGGCCGCCCGGGGCTGCACCTTAACCTGGATTCTGACACAGTTGCCGGTCGGATTTACCCACGGCCTCAAGTTCGGCACCCCCTAGAGGAGCAAGCGCGCCACCAGGTTGACCAGCGCGTACTTCATCAGCTCCAGAAAAATAATCGCCAGCAGAGGAGAAAAATCGAGGCCCAGCGCGGGGCCCGGCAAAAATCTACGGCAAAGGGCAAGAAGGGGCTCGGTCACTTCGTAAATAAACCTGATGATCGGGTTGAAAGTGCGGGGGCGGAGAAAAGAAAGAATTACCCTTGCCAGAATAAGCCATACATAGATCTCTACTCCAACTGAAATCAAGGCAATCAGAAAACGGCCGTAATTCATGAGTTCTTCGATCCTTTATTTTCCTCGAAAGAAATTTGTAATGCCCTGGCTCTTTGCGAAGCAGCTTCTACAGCACCAACCAAAAGACCTCGCAGGCCGCCTGCCTCCAAGACGTGGAGCCCGTAAATCGTGCTGCCGCCCGGGGAGGCAACCCTGTCTTTAAGAAGACCGGGGTGGTCCCCGGTGCACTGGATCATCCTGGCGGTGCCGATCATTGTCTGAAGAGCAAGTTCAAAAGCCACCTGTCTGGGAAGCCCTGCCTTTACCCCGCCATCTGCCAGAGCCTCCAGAATTATCGCGATATAGGCGGGTCCGCTTCCACTCAAACCTGTGACAGCATCCATATTCTCCTCCGGCAGGACAACGACCCTGCCCACCGCACCGAAGAGGGCCTCCCCTTCCTCCCTTTCCCTTGCACCTGCGTGTTTGCCCAGGGCGAGGGCTGTGATCCCCTCCCCGATCAAAGCGGGTACATTTGGCATCGCTCTGAGCACGGGAATTCCGGGGGGCAAACTGGCCTCGATAAAAGAAATCGTGATTCCCGCCGCAACCGAGATAAATAAATGGCCTGGGGTAAGGTAGGGAGCAATTTCGGTTAAAACAGATTTTACCTGAGCAGGTTTGACGGCGCAGATCACCACCTCCCCGGCCCGGGCAACCTCTCTGTTGTCTTCCGTCACCGCCACCTGTAACCGCCCTGCCAGCACCTCAAGGCATTCACGCCTGATGTCGCTGACAAAAATGTCCTCCGGATTTACGAGGCCTGCCTGTAAGAATCCTGCCACAAGCGCGCTTCCCATCGCCCCGGCGCCGATGACGCCAACCTTTCTTCTAGCAGCGATCTTTTACCCCTCCCGGTCCCATCTCAAAAAAGGGTTTTCCTTCCACTCACCTGCCAAACCCTCAGAATGAATCGAAAAATTGCTGGGCACAAAAAGAAAGGTCTCCGCAGTAATTTTTAAAGTGCTGCCGTTCAGCACGAAAACAGCTCCACTCAAAAAGTCAATAATCCGCTGCGCCACATCTTTTGGAGTATGTTCGAAGTTTACGATTACAGACTTCCGGCTCTTTAAGTGGCCTGCAATCTTTTCAGCTTCGTCAAAGGCAACTGGCGACGCCACGATAATCTTTGCCTCAGGCGAAGTATGGAGACTCAAAACCGGGGCGCGCTTCCGCCCGCGGTCCTCAGCCACCGCCTGGATGGGCTCTTCATCCTCTTCACCCTCGTAGCTTTCTGCAAATCCGATAAAAGACATGATTTTTTCAAACCAACCAGAACTCATTTCCTCACCTTCCGCGTTTTCTAAACTTAACCGCCGAACAATGCGCTCCCGATCCTTACCAGGGTTGCTCCCTCCTCTACCGCAACCTCGAAATCGTTGCTCATCCCCATCGAAAGATGCTCCAGATTAAGCCAGCGCCTGGTCTCTGCCATTTCTTCTCTCAGCTCCCGCAGCCTCCGGAATACCGGCCGCACCTCCTCCGGATCCTCGCAGTAGGGTGCAATGGTCATGAGGCCGCATACCTCCAACCCCTGCAGATCCCTGATTGCATCTAAAAACTGACCCAGCCTTGAGGGGGCGACACCGTATTTGGTGGCCTCCCCGGCAACGTTTACCTGGATCAAAACCCGCCACGAACGGCCATGAGCGGGGCTCAGCCTATCGAGAAGCTTTGCCAGTTCAAGGCTCTCGAGGGAATGAATCAGGGCAACCTTCCCCGCCAGGTATTTTGCCTTATTGCGCTGCAGGTGGCCGATCATATGCCACTCTGCCTGTTCTCCCAGGATTTCGTATTTTTTAAGAAACTCCTGGACACGGTTCTCGCCAAAAACCCTCAAACCGTAAGGTAAAACCTTTTTCAGCCGCTCCGTGTTTACTCCTTTAGTCACGGCCACGAGCTTTACCTCTGAGGGGTTACGGCCCGCCCGCTGAGCTGCCCGGGCAATCCTGGCAGCAACCTGCTCCAGGCGCCGGATGACCTGTTCGGCCAAGGGGCTTACCTCCTTCTCCCATTCGACAAAGAATATCTAAATCCTTCCACCAGAAATTATATTTTCCCTTTTGATCCTTTTTAACAGTTCCGGATTTAAAACAACTTCGACACCGGGGCTGATTCCCTGAACCGCAGCGCGATCGCCCAGCCTCCCGATGAGGTCAACTTTCTGGAATTTGAATCCAACAGGAGATGAGGTGTAAACCCCGATCCCCTTCTCTGTTCTGGCCAGGGAACAGACGGGCACGATCACCCCCTCGTATTTCCGGTCCGCCACCCGGAGCCGAAAGAAACGGGAGCATAGAAAGCTGGAATTCGCCTCAAGCAGCTCTACATTGATAACCAGCCCACCCGGTATTTTTCTCCAGGCAAGCACCCTTCCCCTTCCCTTTTTCGCTCCCTCCCACTCCAGGTCAACTTTATCCCCCGCGTTGAAAGTCAGGGGGCGCTCGTGCTCAATTTTTAAAATTAAACAGGGACTGACCAGGTTATCGATAACTTTAAACACCGGCTCCCCGGTATTGACGGCCCGGGCGATGTTTTCAATCCGGCCTGTGTTTTTGTTTATGTTTTTAAACAAAAGTAAAGGATCGAGCCTCTCCCAGTTATCTGGTGTGAGGACCCCCTCCCAACCATCCAAATGATAACAGAGAAAACCGGCCTGGGGGCTTCTCAGCTCCACGCGGCCCGGTGCACGCTCTAAATCAGGCAAGCCCTCCAGACGCGCCACAACGGCGCCGGCGCGAACCCTTTTTCCTTCCGGCGCGAGCGGAATAAGCTTTCCCGGCATGGGCGCCGCTACCACTGTTTCGCTGCGCAAAACAATGCCCGCGGCCGGATAAGCAACCGAAAGGGTTCCTGCCTGCGCCGGTGCTGTGCGCACCGCGCGTGTCAGGCAAAAGTAGTAAATCTGGCGACCGCTCCAAAAAATGAAAGCCCCGCCGATCGCAAGAAAAAGGAGGAAACCCAAGAAAATTCGGATTTTTCTTGCGCAGGCAGCTTTCTTGAGCCTCTCCTTTCTCAAATGTCGAGCCTGTCTCACCTTGCAGGCTGCACCCCGTAGCCAGCCTCCACTACGGCGTCCTGAATCTCGGCCAGAGAAACCTTATGAGGATCGAAGGTCACCCTCAGCAGGCCCCGTTCCAGATCTGCAACCGCCTCCTCCACCCCGGCCAGCCTTTTCACCCCTTCTTCAACCGCTTTTTTGCAATGGCCGCAGCTCATTCCCGTAACAACCAGGGTTAAATCTTTCAAGCCTTTTCCCTTCCGAACAGAGTTGTGCTCAGACATCCTTCTCTCCTCCTGAAACACGTATTTATACTTCAAGCAGCAAGAGGGCCGCCATCCGGCCCGTGGTCCCTCCGCTCCCCCGGTAGGAGAAAAATAAATCCTGGCGGCAGATTGTGCAGAGCCTGCTTACAGTAATATTTTCTCTTTTGAGGCCAATCTCATGCAGCATTTCAAAATTAGCCCGCCAGAGATCCAGTTTCCACCTGCCTGCACCGGCCGGGAGAAGCACCCCCCATTCCTCCGGAAACACCTTCCTGACCGCGTCTGCAACCACCTCTCCCACTTCATAGCAGCAGGGACCTGCAGCGGGAGACAGGGCGGCAAAACACCTTTCCGGCTCACTTCCGAAATGTTGTCTCATGGCCTCAAGACACTTCCGGGCAATGCCGGACACGGTGCCGCGCCAGCCCGCGTGGGCCAGACCGATGACATCCCCCACCGGATCGTAGAGATAAACCGCAAGGCAGTCGGCAAAAAAACCGGTGAGGGCCACACCCTTCAGTGCTGTTACCTGGGCGTCTGCCTCCACCAACCCTTTCACGGCCAGATCCCGGCTGTCTTTGATGACGAAAACCCGGTTCCCGTGAACCTGCCGGGTCGTAAAAGTTTGTTCCTCTTTCAGGCCCAGGATGCTGTACAGGATCCTCCGGTTCGCGGCAACCCGTGCGGGGAAGTCCCCGGTATGGAAACCTAAATTGAGTGAGGCGAAGGGGCCCTGGCTGATTCCCCCGTGACGCGTAGAGAATACAACCCGGACGTGGGCCTTTCCCCCGAAACGGGGCACGACGAGGTAGGGGACGCTGCCCTTCTTTTTTAAAACAAAAGCCATTTCTCCTGCACTCCTGAAGCCCCGGGGTTTCCGAAACCCCCTGTTTAAATCAACCTTTCCCGTCTAAAGATCCGCAAGAACCACCCTTCCTGCCGCGAGAGAGGCAGGCACGAGGATCAAACGCTGGTTCCGGGAGCCGCGAAAGGGCAGGGAGAGGTCCCGCTCATGTGAAAGATACGGGCCGTCTACAAGGAGATCGGTCAATTTCAGGAGGCGCTCCGTATCCCGATCTTCTTTAGATTTCGCAAGAATCTCTTCAAAAGTATACCCTGTATAGGTGACGAGATCCAAACCCATTTCTTTAATCCGGCCCGCAAGGGAGGCAAAGCCCTTTGCCTGGGCAAAAGGCTCTCCCCCGGAAAAGGTGACACCCCGGATCAATTTGCTCTCCTGGATCAATTTTAAAAGCTCTTCCTCATCCACTTCCCGGCCGCCTTCAAAGTCCCAGGTTTCGGGGTTATGGCAGCCCGCGCAGCGGTGGGGGCACCCCTGGGCGAAAATCACAAACCGCAGGCCCGGGCCGTCCACAACACTCTCTCTGGTTATTCCCGCGATTCTTATCACGGCAGCCACCTCACTAACCATGGATGAGACGATCGTTCAATTCGCAAATCTTGCTGTCGTTGAAGCGGTCAATGGTGCTCAGATACCCGGTGATCCTCCGGATGCGGCGGATCTCGGCGGATCCGCAGCGGGGGCAGGTGCTCTCATTGATCACTCCGGACAGGTTGCAGTTGCAGCAGAAATCAACAGGGTAGTTGATGCCGGCATACCCCATCCCGCATGAGCTCATGTGGCGCACGATGGCCTCAACTGCCTCCGGGTTGTGCTGGGGCGGTGAGGCCAGCTCCACATAGCTGATGTGACCGGCATTGCAATATTTGTGGTAGGGGCCCTCGAGACGGATCTTGTCGTAGATGCTGATGGGATGGTAAACAGGAATATGGAAAGAGTTGGTATAATACTCGCGGTTTGTGACACCCGGGATGATCCCGAACTCCTTGCGATCCAGCTTCACGAAGCGGCCCGCCAGCCCTTCGGCAGGTGTAGCCAGCAAGGTGTAATTCAGATTAAATCTCTCAGCTGCCTCATCAACCTTCTTGCGCATGTAAGCGACAATCTCCAGGCCCAGAGCCTGGGCTTCCTCGCACTGTCCGTGGTGGTAACCCGTCAGGGCAACCAGGGCCTCGGCCAGTCCGATCAGTCCGACAGCAAGGGTTCCATTGATGATGGCAGGTTCTATGGAATCCTCCTGCTTGAGCCCCTCCGAACCCAAATAAAGCCCCTGTCCCATCACAAAGGGAAGATCCTTCACCTTCAATTTGCACTGTACCTTAAAGCGGTGGAAAAGCTGATTGACGGCCAGTTCCATAACTTCGTCCAGGAGCCGGTAAAATGCTTTCAGGCTGCGCTCAGCTTTAATGGCAAGGCGCGGCAGATTAATGGTGGTGAAGGAAAGATTGCCCCGTCCGGTTGTGACAGCAGGCCCCCGGCGGTTGTCCATCACCCTGCTCCGGCATCCCATATAGGCTACCTGATCTCCAAAAGGCGCGTTAAAGGGGGCGTCCATGAAGCTGAAGGTAGGGTTCAGGCGCTTGCTGGCAACCCGTACGGCCAGCTTGAATAAATCATAGTTCGGGTCTCCGGGGTCGAAGTTGACGCCCTTTTTCACCCTGAAGATCACATTGGGGAAGATGGGGTTCTCCCCGCGCCCCAGCCCCGCCTCGTAGGCCAGCAGGAAGTTGCGTGTCACCTTTCGCCCGGCCTCGGAGGTATCTGTGCCCAGGTTGATTGATGAAAAAGGCACCTGGCTTCCCGCCCGGGAATGCATGCTGTTAAGGTTATAAACAAGGGCCTCCATGGCCTGGTAGACCTCGTTCTCATCCGCTCCCTCAACAAAGGGAGCCATCTGGCGGTCAAAAAAGGGAAAGGACTGCCCGCCGAACATATCGTTCTGGGAGCTCTGGAGAATGATGGCGGCAAGGGCCGTGGCCGAACCCGGCCGCTTGGGGGGCCTGATGTAGCCGTGCCCGGTATTGAAACCTTCCTGGAGCAATCTCTCCAGCGGGATCTGCAGGCAATTTATAGTGGTGGCGTAGAAGTCGAGGTCGTGGATGTGAATGTCCCCCCGGCTGTGGGCAAGGGAAAAATCGTCATCCAGGAGTCGGGAGAGATAATACTTCCTGCTGGCGGCACTGGCAATCTGCAGCATTTTTGCAGAGGGAGAGTTTCCAACATTTGCATTGTCGCGGTCGGTCTCTTTAATGATCTCCTCCACCACATCCATCAGTTCGCTTTTGGCTTCACGAATCCGGGTGCGCTTGTCCCGGTAGAGGATGTACGCCTTGGCGGTCCTGGCATGACCCTTTTCGATGAGAACCTTTTCTACCACATCCTGGACATCCTCAACCCCGAAGATCTGCCCGTTGTACCTCTGCTTCAGCATGCGGAGCACTTCCAGGGTCAGGGCAACCGCGGTTTCCCGGTCTTCCCCTCCCACCGCGCGGGCGGCTTTAAAGATCGCATCGGTAATCTTCGTATCATCAAAGGGGACCTCCCGCCCATCTCTCTTCTTGATCCTGGTAAACAAAAGATTCTCCTCCCTTCCTAACATATTTCTTCAGTCTTTCTCTCAACACCCAGCTCTTCTAAACAGGTGAGGATTTCCCCGACATCCTTAAATTCCCTGTAGACCGAGGCGAAGCGGACGTAAGCTACCTTGTCCACCTTCCGCAAATGCTCCATGACCAGATGCCCAATGGTTTGGCTGAAAACTTCGTTCTCGGGGCCCTCCCTTAGTGTGCGCTCGATCTCATCCACCAAACCCGACAGCGTCTCTAAGGTTGCGTACCTTTTTTCGCAGGCTTTCATCATCCCCCGCAACAGCTTTTCCCGGTTAAAAAGCTCTCTCCGCCCGTCTTTTTTGACCACCCACAGGGGGGTCTCCTCAATCCGCTCGTACGTTGTAAAGCGCCGGCCGCAGTGAAAACACTCACGGCGGCGTCTGATTGCATATCCATCTTCGGCAGAGCGGGAATCGAGGACCCTTGACTCCTCTTTTTTGCAGTAAGGACAACGCAAAATGGTTCCCCCCGGCGTTACAAGATATTGGGTGCTTTTATCTAATATCTACAACATCTTGTGTTTAATTCCTGCTTGCCGGGCCATAAAAAAAGTCCCATCTTTTTTGGGACTACAGCCTTAACCGAAAGTGCGGGGTCTCAGGTTTCGGAGCGCTTCGGCTGGCTAAAGGAATTCAGCTCTACAAGAATCACATCAACACCGATTCTGATAATTTTTTCCCAGGGAACGATTACTTCATCGCTCCTTGTGAGAAAACCTAAGAAGCGGGCGGTTCCCGGGAGAACAAGGGCTTTTATCTTTCCGGCCTCCACGTCAATCTCAATATCTTTAATCGTCCCCAGCCTTTTTCCGTCAACAATATTTATTACATCACGCAGCCGGAGTTCCGATATTTTTACCATGGCTGCCACCTCCTCGGATTAATATATGAAATGAGGAGGTGGTTTGTGTCGCCGGAGGGGAAAATTCTAAGAACTGATCAAACGCGCCAGGTGTTCGGCCTCATCCTGGAGCCAGTCCCAAACCCGCAGCCGGAGACTGAAAACATCCTGTTCCGAACCGTCTTCCTGGGTCAGCGCTTCCCCAGCTGCCTGACTCACACTTGTTTGGTTTGCACTTGACAGATCTACAAAACAAAGGGGTGGAAAGAGGACGCACCACCAGTTGCTTCCCTCTCCCTTCCCGAGAACGACGCGCACTGCCTCGTACCTGCCTGCCGGATACACGACATCCCCGTAGGCGCGGGCAGGAAATTCAAACCTCCCGACTTCAACCCGGACAGGATAGGAAAAACCGGAGGCAGCCGCAGCCTGGGCAGCAATTTTGGCAATCCGGACGCGGTTTTGCTCGAGATAGGTCTTGACTTCTCTGTAATTTAAACCTTTCAACCTGGGCTTTAAGCTTTCAATCAGGGCATCCCGGACCCGGTACTTGACAGCCTGATCCCGCGCCTCATCACTGTTTGCAATGATGTGGAGCCTGATCAAATTGTCCCTTGTATAAGCTTTCTTTGCCTGCAGATTCTCCCGAAAAAGGAGACTTCCTGTCACCAAGATCCCCAAAAGCAAGAGAGCTCTCAACCTGTGCTTCATCTTTTCGCCCCCCTTAAATGTATTTCCGCATGTGATTTAAGGCTGCCTTCTCCAGGCGGGATACCTGCGCCTGAGAAATTCCGATTTCCTCGGCTACCTCCATCTGAGTTTTTCCTTCGAAAAAACGCAAGGCAAGGATCAGCTTTTCCCGGTCGCTCAACTTCCGGAGGGCTTCCCGAACAGCAATCCTTTCCAGCCAGTTGGCATCCTGGTTTTTTTCATCTCCAATTTGATCCATGACGAAAATGGGATCTCCACCGTCGTGATAGATGGGTTCAAACAGGGAGACCGGTTCCTGGATGGCATCCATTGCAAAAATAACTTCTTCCCTGGGAATATTCAGTTCTCCGGCGATTTCATTCAGAGAAGGCTCCCGGGAGTGCCTGTTAATCAGCGACTCCCTTACCTGAATTGCCTTGTAAGCAATATCACGCAGGGAGCGGCTGACCCGGATGGGATTGTTGTCTCTCAGGTAGCGCCGGATCTCCCCAATGATCATGGGAACAGCATAGGTCGAAAATTTCACATTTTGGCTGAGATCGAAGTTATCGATTGCCTTAATCAAGCCGATGCACCCTACCTGAAATAAATCGTCAACATACTCCCCCCGGTTTGCAAAGCGCTGGATGACGCTGAGTACAAGGCGAAGATTTCCTCTGATCAGCTTCTCGCGCGCCGACCTGTCACCCGCCTTTACCGCAAGAAACAGTTCACGCATCTGGGAATTTGTTAAAACTGAGAGTTTAGCTGTATTTACACCGCAAATCTCAACTTTGTTAACCATTCCGCTCCGATCCTCCCCAGTAATGCTCTGGTCGTTCTTCATTATTACCGGGGTGCTCTCAAATTATACCGAAAAGGGAAGCGGAGGAATTTAACTTGAAAATAAAAAAATGGGTTTTGAACCCATTCACTTAAACATGTCAGCTTTTTTAAATCAGCTTTTTTAAAACTATTCAAAACGGCAAATCTCTTTCTTCAAACGCTTAATAATCCGCTTCTCGAGGCGTGAAATGTAAGACTGCGAAATCCCTAAAAGATCCGCGACCTCCTTCTGGGTTTTTTCCTTCCCCCCGGAGAGCCCGAACCGGAGTTCCATGATCTTCCGCTCCCTGGGGGAAAGCTTACCGATCGCCTGATAAAGAAGTTTCCGGTCTACTTCCTCCTCCAGCTCCCGGTAAATGAGATCGTTTTCCGTGCCCAGGACATCCGAGAGAAGGAGTTCGTTCCCATCCCAATCTATATTGAGAGGTTCGTCAAAGGAGACTTCTGCCCGCGCTTTGCTGCTCCGGCGCAGGTGCATTAAAATTTCGTTTTCGATGCAACGGGAAGCGTATGTTGCCAGCTTAATTTTACGCTGGGGTTTAAAGGTATTAACCGCCTTGATCAAGCCAATCGTGCCAATGGAAACCAGGTCCTCGATTCCAATTCCGGTGCTTTCGAATTTTCTAGCAATATAAACCACCAGCCTTAAATTTCTTTCGATGAGGGCGTTTCTGACACTAATGTCCCCCGTTTCTAATTGATTCAAGAGAACCGTTTCCTCGTCGCTGGTCAGGGGCGGCGGGAGTGCTTCGTGATTGCCGATATAGTAAAGGTGAGAAGGGTACCTCAACCTCTGCAGGACTCGAATCAATAAAAGCTTGAAAAACCAGCCTAACTGGAACCTGATAACTCCCATAAAGATCCCCCTTTTTTAAGAGTTGGCCGAGGCATAAATCAAATCGGGATGGAGCAGGGCCCGGTAGGTCCCCCTCGGGGATAAGCGCCTGCTGTAAATCCCCACGATCACATTGTTTTTTCGCACCTGACGGTCACCTATGAAGAGCGATATCTCTGCAGGTTTAAACCCCACCAGCATCCCGTGGCGCTTTCCGATCGTGGTGAAGGGAATCAGCCTCAAGGAAAGCGGCCACCCTTCTTCCTGAAAACCTTCGGATAACTTTACCGTATCCACTTCCCCTCCACTGCTGAATATATTTTTAATACCTGCCGGCAAAAAGGGGGCCAGGACCCCGTACTCGACAATGATTACCGGTGCTCCCGTGAGGGGATCTACCAGTTGATTTCCGGTGTCGACCAGGCCGTCGACCCTTACTTCGTGCTCCTGGATTTTGATCCTCACGGGAACCTTTAAAAGGCCCTGCAGGAAGGTTCTCTGGAGAAAAGCGGCCCCCCATTTGCCAAGGAGAACTGCCGTTCCCAGCGCAACGGCAAGCCAGAGATACGGAAGAGGAAGATTGCCAAAGGCGGGATGAATGGAAATATTGCCGATAAAATAAATAAACCCGAGCACGGCACCTCCCATCGTGAAAGCAACCAGATAAAAGTAAAGAAACAGCTGGCCAAACCTCTGCCAGGACAAAGGCACAAACCCGATGATCAGCATTAACAAAGACATTAAAAGCCTGACCCAGAGGGGGGACAAAAATTTTAACCCGGGGAGAAGAACAAGGACACTGTACAGGGCGCCAGCAACGGCCGCGCTCCCCAGCCGCCAGGGTACAATCCGGACTTGGGCAAGGCGGGCTGCCGCCCAAAGAACCGCATAATCCATTAAAAAATTGATTAAAAATAGCATATCAACATAGATATAGGGAGTTCCGGGCACAGGGGTCACCTCATGTAATTCCTGCTGCTCTCTCATTTACCATTTATATGCGGAGCTGTTTGCACCCAGACCAGGATTATTATAAACGATCAAAAAAGTAAAATATGTCAAAAATTACCACTGTAAGGGCACAAAAAAGGCTGAAATCAGATGATTTTCAGCCGGCTGGTTAAAATTTCGCTTTTCAGGCCATTCTAGCGGCGGCGCAAAAAGGCGGGAATATCTAGATCCTCGGAGGTAAAGGACCTCAGATCGATCACCGTCGAGTCTTTGGGGAGCGGTTTAGAATCAAATCCTGTGGCGATTACCGTAACCCTTACTTCATCATCCAGGCTCTCGTCAATCACGGCACCAAAGATGATATTTGCATCGGGATCGGCTGCCTGGGAAATAATTTCGGCTGCTTCGTTTACCTCAAAAAGACCCAGGTTGGGCCCCCCGGTAATGTTCAGGAGAACCCCCTTCGCCCCTTCAATGGAGGTTTCCAGAAGCGGGCTTGAAATTGCCATCTGGGCCGCCTCCACCGCCCGGTTTTCCCCCCGGGCGCTCCCGATTCCCATCAACGCCGAGCCTGTCTCCATCATAATCGTCTTGACATCTGCAAAATCGAGATTGATCAATCCGGGAACTGCAATCAGATCTGAAATGCCCTGAACTCCCTGCCGCAGGACATCATCCGCGATCCGGAAAGCCTCGTTAATAGAAGTATTCCGGTCCACAACCTGAAGCAGCCTGTCGTTAGGAATGGTAATCAGGGTGTCAACCTTGGATTTTAATTCCTGGATCCCTCTTTCTGCCTGAGCCGCCCGCTTCCGCCCTTCAAAGGTGAAGGGGCGTGTTACAACTCCAACCGTCAGGGCTCCTATTTCCTTTGCCACCTCGGCGACTACAGGAGCTCCTCCGGTGCCCGTTCCGCCTCCCATCCCTGCCGTTACAAAAACCATATCGGCGCCGCGCAGTGCCTGCATTAATTCTTCCCTGCTTTCCTGGGCAGCTTTGAAGCCGATTTCCGGGTCTGCTCCCGCCCCCAGCCCTTTTGTCAACTTTGCTCCGATCTGGATCTTGTGTTCCGAGAGAGACAAACTCAGAGCCTGGGCATCGGTGTTTACAGCAATGAATTGAACTCCCTTAAGCCCGGCCTGAATCATCCTGTTTACCGCGTTATTCCCCCCGCCTCCAACTCCAATTACTTTAATATTGGCGAATTGATTCACTTCAAGCTCCAGTTCCAGCATCTTCCCATTTACCCCTCGCTTTCTAAAAAAGATCTTTAAATAACTTTTTTACCTTATTGACCAAACTCCTCCAGGACAACCCTTCTGATTCTTCTCTGTAGCTGTTCTGCCTTTTTGCGCCGTACAACAAAAGCCCGATTCCCGTTGCGTAGACCGGACTCGAGACCACATCGGCAAGGCCGCCAACCGCTTCAGGATAGCCTATCCGGACCGGCCTCTGCAACTCCTCGGTGGCCAGTTCTACAATTCCCTCGGTCAAAGCCGTACCCCCGGTCAGAACAACCCCCCCGGGCAGCAACCCCCGGTACCCCGATCTCTCCAGTTGATCCTTAACCAGACCAAGAATTTCCTGCACGCGGGGCTGAATGATATCTGCAATTGTTTTCTTTGAAACGCGCCGGATCTCTTTTCCCCCTACGCTGGGAATTTCAACATATTCGCTGTCAGAGGTTAAAGCCGGCAGGGTGCAGCCAAACTCTTTTTTCACGATTTCTGCCTGAGTTAAAGGAGTTCTCAACCCCACCGCCAGATCGCTGGTAATATAATCCCCGCCCACAGGCAGGACAGACGTAAACCAAAGGGAACCCTGCTCAAAAATGGCAATGTCGGTCGTACCACCCCCAATATCGACGACGGCTACGCCCAGTTCCTTTTCTGCCGGGAAAAGAACAGCTTCACCCGAGGCATATGCGTTTAAAACAAATTCCTGGACGTGAAAGCCCGCCCTTTCACAGCACTTGAGAAGATTCTGAACAACAGCGTGGGTGCTGGTAACGATATGGGTTTCCACCTCGAGCCGTGCTCCCAGCATTCCAACGGGATCACGAATACTCTCATTTCCATCGACGATAAACTGCCGCGGAATTACGTGGATAATCCGCCGGTCGTGAGGGAGGGCTATTACCCGGGCCGCCTGGAGAACCCTTTCCACATCTTCCTGGGTAATTTCCTGGTGGGGGCTGGAAACCGCCACAACCCCCCGGTTATTGAGGGAAGAAATGGCTGCTCCTGTAATTCCGACATAGCCCCCGTCAATAGGGCGTCCGCTCATCTGCTCCGCCTTTTCAATCGCCTCTTCGATCGAACGCACCGTACTTTCGATATCTATGATAGCCCCCTTCCGGATCCCGGCCGAGGGAACGGTTCCTAAACCCAGGATCTGAAGCTGTCCATCTAATCCAACCTCTCCCACAATCACGGCAATTTTCGTGCTTCCGGCATCAAGGCCAACAATCGTGTTCCCCCGGGCCAATCACGGCACCTCCACCCGGTTTTTTACTTAAAAGGTAAAATTCAACGTGAATCAAGATTTCCCTTTCACCTCAACATTTTTTCCTTGCTCCCCGTTTCGTTTTCCAGGTATTTTACCGCAGGAGCCTGGATCGCCGTGAGATCGATATATTCAACAGGCTGGCCGTTTTCCAAGCTCCCCGCAAAAGACACCGCGAGGCGGAACTTCGCGGGCAGATCCTGAGAAGTGCCCAGCAGAATTGGGATGCCTTCCCTGCTGTAGCCTATGATGTGATCGGAGTCGGCCAGATTAACCTCGGAAAAAAAGGGTTGAACCTCTGCTTCCAGAGCCCCTAAAACAGCCGCCAGATCACCGTTCCGGCTCACCCGCTCACCTAAAGCAGTCGAATCTGGCTTTAAGCCGGTGATGATGGGAAGGCTATAAGATCCTAAAGAAGTAAGTTTATCTATACAGAATCCCTTTTTATCCAGGACAAGAAAGCCATTGTTAACTAAAAGCAAAGCACGTGGTTCTCTTTCGGAAATTTCGATGAGGACGGTGCGCGGAAAGCGGCGCCTCACCTCAACCTGTTCAATAAGGGGATGGGCGAGAAGACGTTTTTCAACCAGGCGCAAATCTATTCGGAATAAATTGGTTCCCTTGCTCAAGCCGCTGACTCTGCTCACCTCGGCCAGGGACAGACGCTTCAGCCCCTGAACTTTGATCTCCTTCAAGGCAAAAAAAGGGGACTGACTGAAATAATATAAGGCCAGGACGCCTGTTGCGCAAATCAGAATCTTTTCTAAAATACTCAAGAAGCTGCGCACATCCAGCCGGGTGTTCCTCCTGCGGGATCTGCAAGAACGGTGCAAAGCCTGTCCCCTCCCGGGAGAAAAAAATTGCGAAATTCATTTTTCGCGCGCGATTTTCGCGCCAAGAAGCCGGAGTTTTTCTTCGAACCTCTCGTAGCCCCGGTCCAGGTGGTGGAGGCCTTCAACGATCGTGGTGTTTTCCGCCGCCAGCCCCCCCAGCACCAGGGCGGCCCCGGCCCTGAGATCTGTGGCCTCGACAGCCGTCCCGGTAAGGTACGGAACGCCTTTAATGATCGCGCTCCGCCCCTCTACGTGAATCTGCGCCCCCATCCGCCTTAATTCGCCGACATGCTGAAAGCGATTTTCAAATATATTTTCGGTAATAATGCTCGTTCCTTTAGCCAGGCTGAGAAAAACCATCATCTGGGGCTGCATATCCGTGGGAAAACCGGGAAAGGGAAAGGTCCGGATATCCAAAGCATTCCAGCTTTCGACGCCGGTCACGGAGATGGCATCATCTTTTTCTTGAATTTTTACGCCGGCCTCTCTCAATTTTGCAGCAACAGGCTCCACATGCCTGGGAATTGTATTTCTAATAAGCACTTCACCCCGGGTGAGGGCGGCAGCCACCATGAAGGTTCCCGTTTCAATCCGGTCCGGAATCACCCGGTAGAAAACTTCTCGCCCCAGGGTGGATACACCGTCGATGCGGATCGTATCAAGGCCGGCCCCCTTGATCCGCGCCCCCATTTTATTAAGAAAATTCTGGAGGTCAACGATTTCAGGTTCCCGGGCGGCATTCCTGATCACCGTTGTTCCTCTTGCCAGGACGGCAGCCATCATGATATTTTCTGTTGCCCCAACACTTGGAAAATCCAGGTGAATTTCGGTTCCCTGCAGCAAACAGGGGGCTTCTGCCTCAATAAAACCGTGCTTTTCCCAAACCCGCGCCCCCAGGGCAACAAACCCCTTAATGTGCAGGTCCATTGGCCGCGAGCCGATCGTACACCCCCCGGGATAGGAAACCCTGACCCGGCCGTAGCGCCCCAAGAGCGATCCCATCACCAGGTTGGAGGCGCGCATCCGGCGCATCAGTTCGGGAGGAACCTCGGTGGAGCAAACCGTGGTGGGATCTATTTCCATCAGATCCCCTTCCCACTTCACCTTTGCGCCGAGAGCCTCCAGCACCTCTTTCATGGTTTTTACATCGTCCAGGCGGGGAACTCCCTCAAGAAAAACGGGACTGCTGTTTAAGATGGAAGCTGCAAGAATTGGAAGAATCGCGTTTTTTGCGCCGCTGATTGTGACAACTCCTTCCAGCCTGACGCCTCCCGAAATGATGAGCTTTTCCAACCATCTCACCCCTCCTCCCCCACCATCCGCACCTCCGGCTCCAGATTCACACCAAACTGGCTCCTGACCTTCTCTTGAATGAGCTCCATCAGCGCAAGAATCTGGCCTGCAGTTGCATTCCCCAGGTTCACGATGAAATTCGCGTGCTTCGGAGAAACCTGGGCATCTCCCACACGCAATCCTTTCAGGCCCGCCATCTCAATTAACTGCCCCGCGTAGCGGCCCGGAGGATTGCGAAAAACACATCCAGCAGTAGGCAAACCCAGCGGCTGCGTTTCTCTGCGTCGGGCAAGGTTCTGCTTCATTCTTTCCGCAATCAGGGAGGCGCGGGCCGGATTCAAAGAAAGCACTGCCCTCAAAACGATCAGGTTCTGCTCCAGCAAAGAGGACCGGCGGTAGGAAAAAGACAACTGCATGTGGTCCCAAACCCTTCTTGCCCCGCGAAGATCAACGGTCTGGACTTCTCTCACCAGGTCTCCCAGTTGCTGACCGAAGGCGCCTGCGTTCATCACCAGGGCGCCGCCCAGGGAGGCGGGAATACCCAGGGCAAACTCAAGCCCGCTCAACTCCGCTCGCAAAGCCAGCCGCGCCAGGTGAGGCAACAAAACGCCCGCCCCGGCTTCGATTTTATCTTCCTTGACCCGGCAAGTGGTGAGACCCCTTGCTATTTTAAGAGTCAAGCCTCGAATTCCGCCGTCCCGAACAAGGAGATTGGAACCGTTGCCGATTACCGTAACCGGAAGAGCGTTCTCTCCGGCGCAGTCCAGGGCCCGGATCACATCGTCTTCAGTCTGCGGAATTAAAAGAAGATCCGCAGGCCCCCCAACCCGCCAGGTGGTATGCTCTTTCATGGAAGCCCGGGGGAATACCCGGCCCCTCACCTTTCGACCGAGTTCCTCTGCCAGCCTGTTCCAGTCCATCATATCCTCTGAGGATCTCGACTCCTTTTCGGCGACCTGTCTTTTAAGAGCCGGGCAAAATTCTGCCCTACAGTCCAAACATTTCCGGCCCCAACCGTAAGAATCACGTCACCCGGACGGTGCTCCTGCAGGAGGAACTCCTCTGCTGCCTCAAGCTGCCCTAAATAAACGACATGCTGCCCGTTTTTTCTCAGGGCCTCCACAATCAGTTCAGAGGTCACACCGTCCAGGGGTTTTTCCCCGGCAGCATAAATATCGGTTACGATCACAAGGTCGGCTCCCTGAAATGCTTCGCCAAATTCTTCTTTTAAGAAATAGGTTCTCGTGTAGCGGTGGGGTTGAAAAACAACAATTGTACGCTGGGGTTGCAATCCTACAACTGCCTGAAGCAATGCCCTGATTTCCGCAGGATGGTGAGCGTAGTCATCAATAACCCTTATTCCATTGAACTGCGCAACCAGCTGGAAACGGCGCTGGGCTCCCCGGAAAGTTGCGAGGGCCTCTACAATAGCAGGGAAACTCAAACCCAGCCGCATTCCTACGGCAATTGCAGCAAGGGAGTTCTGGACGTTGTGGAGGCCCGGTACGGCCAGGGTGAGCCTGCCCAGCTTGCGATTATTTCGAAAAATTACGGCCTGTGTTTTAAATCCGGTTTGCGTAACTTCTTCTGCCCTGAAATCCGGGGTGCCCTCAAGACCGTAGGTAAGTACTTCAATTTTACCGGGTCTAAGTTCTCTCACCCGGGCGTTGTCGGTGCAGAGCACGGCAAAACCCCCGGGCTTCAGGCTGGATAAAAATTTTTGAAAAGCTCGCGCGATTTCTTCAACGTTTTTGTAATAATCCAGGTGGTCGTTGTCTATATTAGTAATGACAGCAGCATAGGGTTCAAGCTTAAGAAAAGAACCATCACTTTCATCTGCCTCGGCCACCAGGAATTCTCCTTTTCCCAGCTTCGCATTCCCGCCTATGTCGTTCACCTCACCTCCGATGATAAAGGTGGGATCAAGCCCGCACTGGGCAAGAACAAGAGAAATCATCGAACTTGTGGTGGTTTTCCCGTGGGCGCCGGCGACGGCGATCCCTCTGTAACGGCTCATAACCCGGGCAAGGAGTTCACCCCGGCTCATAACCTCCAAGCCCCTCTCGCGGGCGGCGCGCAGCTCCACGTTCGAGGGAGGAATAGCAGAAGAGACCACAACCCGGTCAACACCCTCCTGCAGGTTTTCCGGCGCGTGTCCAATGAATACCTGGGCTCCGCTCTCCCTCAACTTACTGATCACCGGCGAAGCGGCCAGATCCGAGCCGCTCACCCGGATGCCGGATGCCAGCAAAATTCTGGCAAGTCCGCTCATCCCTGCGCCGCCGATTCCGATAAAGTGGTACCACTTCCCGTCCACTCTTTCATCTCCTCCCTAGCTGCGCTGCCTTTAACCGTTTTCAAGCTGGTTGCAACAACATTCTATGTCTTTCTTTCCAAAGAGGTTACAGGGCCTGTCCCAAAAAATCAAGCCCTTATCAAATTCCTTTTACTTGTACCCTGATCTCATGATTGCGCGCGCGATTATTTCTCCGGCCTCAGGGCGGCCAAAGCGACGGGCCTGCTCCCCCAGGGCCGCCCTCAAAGAGGGGTCGAAAACCAATTTCTCGATATGCTCGAGAAGGGAAACGGGCGTCAGGTCTTTTTCGGGGATTAAAACCGCCGCCCCTTTTTCGGCCAAAAACAGTGCGTTGTAGTACTGGTGGTTTCCGGTGGCAAAGGGGTAGGGAATCAAAATCGCAGGGATCCCCCGCGCCGTCACCTCTGCAAGAGTTGCGGCCCCGGCGCGGCTGATGATTAAATCAGCCGAGGCCAAGGCGTATTCCATTTCCTCCAGATAAGGTTTAATAAGTAATTTTCCAATTTTATCTTCTTTTATTCCCTTTTGTTCCATCTGTTTGCAGAAATCCTCATACTCATCCCTTCCTGTAATGTGAATGATTTGCAAAAACGGGAGGTTTGCTACTTGCCCCCTTCCAATCATCTGGTAGATCTCCAGCATGGTTTCATTAATTCTTCGCGCTCCCCGGCTCCCTCCCATAATCAGCAAAGTGGGATGAGCCGGATCGAGACCGAAATATTTGATTCCGGCAGACCGCTCCGTCTGAAGGATTTCTCTGCGGACCGGAAGACCTGCATAAACTACCCTCTTTCCGGGAGGGAAATCCCGGGACCGGGGGGGAAATGTTGTGAAAACAACCCGCGCCCAGCGCGCCAGGAATTTATTGGCCAGCCCCGGGACCGAGTTCTGCTCATGCAAAAAAATGGGAACTTTCAGGCGGGCCGCGGCCAGCACGAGGGGAACCGAAACGTAACCCCCTGTTGCGAACACCACCTCGGGCCGGAACTCCCTGATGATATTCAATCCCTGGCGATATCCCTTTCCTAAAGAAATCAAGAAGCTAACCATCCTGAGGGAGATTCCGCGCGGCCATTTTACCGCCGCAATCTCCCGGAAAGGGTAACCTCGCGCCGGAACAACACGGCCCTCCAGGCCGGTCCTGGTTCCAACAAATAAGATTTTTCCTGCAGGATCCTTTTCTCTCAAAAGATCTGCCACGGCAAGGGCGGGATAAAGGTGGCCGCCCGTTCCTCCTCCTGTGATTAAAACACGCACCCCTTGAATCCCCTATTCTTCGAGATGTTGAGAAATATTTAACAGAATTCCAATTCCCACTAAGTTCAAAGTGAGTGAAGAGCCTCCAAAGCTGATTAAAGGGAGGGTAATCCCGGTTACAGGCAAGCTCCCGGTAACAACACCGATGTTTATCAGGGCCTGCAGCACGACCATGATGGTGATCCCTGTGGCAAGGAGGGCCCCAAAGGTGTCAGGCGCCTTTAAGGCGATTTTCAGGCCGCGCCACATAAAGGCAAAAAAAAGCAGGAGAACAAAAAGGGCTCCAAGAAACCCGAGTTCTTCACATAAGACGGCATAGATGAAATCGGTATGCTGCTCAGGAAGATAAAGAAATTTCTGCCTCCCCTGCCCTAAGCCCATCCCAAAGAGCCTTCCCGAACCTACCGCGTAGAGAGACTGAATGGTTTGGAACCCGTTTCCCAGGGGGTCGGCCCAAGGGTTTAAAAAAGCCGTAAAACGTGCCATCCGGTAGGGCGCCACATAAATTGCAGCTCCAACCAGCGCTAACCCTAAAAGGGCGAGACCGGCCAGATGGGTTTTCCGTGCACCTGCAGCAAGAAAGAGCAGGTACGAGGTTCCGGCAATGGCCACCGCGGTTCCCAGGTCAGGCTGGGCAAGAATCAGGCCGCAAATGAGTCCCACGATCAGGATCTTGGGGAAAAACCCCTGGAAAAAGAACTTGATCTGATCTGGCCGGGCAGCAAGATTTTTTGCCAGAAAGACGACAAGTGCAAGTTTGGCAACTTCAGAGGGCTGGAAGGTAAGGGAGCCCACCCCGAGCCAGCGGCTTGCCCCTTTAATCGAGATCCCGACCCCCGGAATTAAAACGAGAACCAAAAGGAGCACCGCCAGGCCGAAAAGGGGGGTTGCCCATTTCTTAAAGCGCGAATAATCGATCTTCATCACCGTGGTCATCCCGGCGATGCCCAGAAGGGCCCACAGAAGCTGCCTTTTCAGGAAGTAATACCCGTCGGCATAGCGCGTCTCTGCAATTACGTAACTGGCGCTGAGAACCATGATCACGCCCACCGTCAAAAGCAAAAGGGTCACCACAAAGAGCACAAAATCCGGGGCTTTTTTGCGCGGTTTCAACTCATCCCCCCCTTAAAGTTGCGCCACCAGCTGCCGGAAGAGGTCGCCTCTTTCTTCAAAATCCCGAAACATATCCCAGCTGGCGCAGGCAGGAGAAAGAAGAACCACATCGCCAGGCCGCGCGAAACTGTGGGCGATCCGAACCGCTTCAGCAAGGGAGGCAGCCTCCCGGATCTGGCTAAATCCGGTCGCACGAACCGCCTCCCGGATTAAAGGGGCTGCTTCGCCGAGTAAAATAAGAGCCTTTACCCTCTCTTGAATTTTTTCGGCAAGAAGGCGAAAGTCGCTCCCCTTGTTCTTTCCCCCGGCGATCAGGATGATCGGCTCCTGGTAAGCATCAAGGGCTTTCAAAACCGATTCCGGGTTGGTGCCTTTTGAATCGTTGATATACTTTACCCTGTTAACAATTCGCACGAGTTCCAAACGGTGAGGGACACCGGGGAAGGTGGAAAGGGCCTGAACCACCGCTTCCTTTTCCACTCCCGCCAAAAGGGAGGCTGCAGCTGCCGCAAGGGCGTTTTCCAGATTGTGGGGCCCCGGCAAACTGATATCCCGGGTGGTGCATAAAATCTCCTTTTCACCCTGACGGGCAAAAACAATCCGGTCACCCTCCCTTCCGATTCCCTGATTTGGAATCCCCAGCCGGGAAAACCAGTAAACCTGACTCTTCAGGCGGGAGGGCATTTTCGCAAGCCAGGGGTCATCCCGGTTGAGCACCGCAAAATCACCGGGACCCTGGTTTTCGAAGATCCGGGCCTTGATTTTGCCGTAGTTCTCCAGGGTGCCGTGCCTGTCAAGGTGATCGGGAGTCAAATTTAAAAAAACTGCGATCCACGGCCGGAAAGCAGCAATAAGTTCCAGTTGAAAGGAACTTACCTCTACAATCCAGTAAGCAACATGCTCCCCGCTCTTATTAATCCTTTCAACTTCCTGAATCAAAGGGACCCCAATGTTGCCTGCAACAACACACCTGATTCCGGCCTTTTGAAAAATAAACCCTAAAAGCGAGGTTGTGGTCGTTTTTCCGTTTGTGCCTGTCACAGCAATGATCGGTTGCTTGATAAACCGCGCCGCCAGTTCCAGTTCGCTCCAAACAGGGATGCCGAAATCCCTGGCCCTTTTAACAGGAGGAATCGTCGGGGGAACGCCAGGGCTGACAATGATCAAATCGTACTCGCCAGGCCTTACCGGGGGGTAACCCCCGGTTACAAAGGTTGCGGGGAGCTTTTTCAGTTCCTGAAATTCTTTTCCCAGCTCCTCCTCGCGCTTGAGGTCGGCCGCGGTCACCCGGGCTCCTGAGCCTGCCAAAAAGCGGAGGGCGGCCTGCCCGCTTCGCGCCATCCCGATTACAAGAACCTTTTTCTGCCTCAGATCAAGCATTTTTCAAACACTCCTGCCCATTCCCTGCATTGCCAGCAGCCCCACAATTGCGAAACACAAACCAAGCAGCCAGAAAAAGTAGACCACCTTAACCTCGGGCCACCCCTTTAACTCAAAGTGGTGATGGAGCGGACTCATCCGAAAAACCCGCCTTCCCGTGCACCGGAAAGAGACAACCTGAATAATTACGGAAAGAGCCTCCAGAACAAACACCCCTCCGATGATGACCAGGACCAGTTCAGAACGAGTAAGAACGGCAAGCCCGGCAAGACCTCCTCCCAAAGCCAGGGAACCGGTATCCCCCATAAAAACCCGGGCGGGATGAAAATTATAGCGGAGAAAACCCAGGCAACTCCCTGCTAAAGCAGCTGCAAAAACAGCAGCCTGATTTTGCCCGGTCATCCAGGCAATTATCATGTACGCCAGGCCTGCAATCACAATCAAGCCGCCGGCCAGGCCGTCGAGCCCGTCGGTTAGGTTGACGGCGTTTGTGGTTGCCACCAAAACCAGGACCACGAAGAAGATATAAAAAAGTTTGAGGTCCAGGGTAAGCCCCGCCAGGGGGAGCAGAAGCGAAGTGCCTCTCTGGAGCAAAAGCGCACCCCAGGCCAGTAAAAAACCGAGGATTAACTGGCCTGAAATTTTCATGCGGGCCTTTAAGCCCAGCGGCCGTCTGAGCACTACTTTTAAAAAATCGTCTGCAAACCCCAGCAAACCACATCCAAACATAACCCCCAGCAAAAGAAGGTTCTGGGGAGCATAGCCGGCAACGAGAAAACTGGCCAGGGCCGTCCCGGTAAGAATCATGAAGCCTCCCATTGTGGCGGTGCCGCGTTTTTGCAGGTGAGAGCGGGGGCCGTCATTCCTGATCTCCTGGCCGAAATTCAGACGGTAGAGGAGGGGGATAAAAAAGGGCCCCAAAAGCAAGGTGATAATCAAACTGATCCCGAAGGCGATTCCGGCCTGGAAAATTTCATCCATGGGAGATCACCCGGTCACAGAGGCCTGCAACAATTTCTTCCATTTTGAGAGCGCGGGACCCTTTGACAAGCACAAGATCTCCCGGTTCCAGAAATTCTCTGAGAAAGGCCAGCGCCTCCATCTTATCCAGGAAGACTTTTACTTTCTCCCGGTCCATCCCCGCTTCCCGGGCCCCGCAGGCGATCTCCCTGGCTAATTCCCCTACCGTACACAGGCAGTCCAGCTTCAATTCTCCGGCAACCCTCCCCACTTCCCGGTGCCCCTGGACTGTATACCAGCCCAACTCATACATATCACCGAGAACCGCAATGGTCCGCCCCCTGCAGGGAACCCCGGCGAGCAATTGCAAGGCCGCAATTACAGAAGCCGGACTGGCATTGTAGGTGTCATCGATAATTTTGCTTCCTCTTGCGCCTTCTTTGACCTCGAACCGCATCCGGGTTCCTGCAGCAGACGCCAAACCCCTGCTGATCTCCCCGGGTGTCAAGCCAAACCGGTGGCCCACCGCTGCCGCTGCCAGGGCGTTGAGAACGTTATGCCGGCCCGGAAGGGGAAGAAAGCAAACGTTTTCCCCGCGGGGGGTCCGCAGAAGAAATTCCGTCCCCTCCAGGCCGCGCAGCCTGATATCCAGGGCGCAAACGGGAAAATCCTTTCCCACGCCGTAGAAAATGATATCTCCCCGAAAGCGCCGGGCCAGGGTCAGCTGCCAGGGGTCCTGCCCGTTCAGGACGGCGCAGCCCCCAGGGGGAAGTGCCGCAAGGAGCTCCCCCTTGGCCTCGGCAACCGCCGCCTGGGTGCCAAGCCTTTCCAGGTGTGTTTTTCCGATATTTGTAATAACTCCTACCTGGGGCCGGGCAATCCGGCAAAGCTCGGCGATTTCTCCCCGCCCGCGCATCGCCATTTCCAGAACCACGGCATTGTGTGGCTGCTCAATACGTAAAATCGTTAAAGGGACCCCGATTTCGTTGTTCTGATTTCCTTCGGTTTTTAAGACAGAAAAGCGGGTTGCGAGGACTCCAGCAATTAAATCCTTGGTGGTTGTCTTGCCGGTGCTCCCGGTTACCGCAATTACCGGGATCTGAAAAAGGGACCGGTAATGCTGGGCAAGATCCCGGAGGGCCTGAAAGGTGTCAGGAACCAGGACCAGGGGCTTGTCGGCAGCAGCCTTAACAGACTTCGAAATCACCGCTCCGGAGGCGCCGCTCCTCAGGGCATCCTCAACGAAGGAATGTCCGTCCACCCGGCTCCCCGGAAAAGCAAAAAACAGCTGCCCCGCCTGCACGCTCCGGCTATCCGTGGCAATACCGGTTACTACCGTTTCCGGATTTCCCTGAACAAGCTGCCCCTTAACAGCACGTACAACTTCGGCAATTCGAAGCGGCTCCATTTCCTAACTTAAAATCTCCTTTGCGATAATTTCCCGGGCTACAGAGCGATCGCTAAAGGGCACCACCTTCTCGCCGATGATCTGGTAGTCTTCGTGCCCCTTCCCTGCAATGATCACAAAATCACCGGCGCGGGCGTGATGCAAGGCGGCCCGGATTGCCTCATAGCGGTCTTCGATCACCAGATACCTGGCATTCGGTATCTGCTTGATCCCGGCTTCAATTTGAGCCAGGATCTGGACAGGGTCTTCACTGCGGGGGTTATCCGAGGTGATAATTGTAAAATCGCTCAGCTCACCTGAAATCCTCCCCATCAGCGGTCTTTTACCGGGGTCCCGGTCCCCCCCGCAGCCGAATACAGTAATGATCCTGCCTTGGGTAAGGGCACGGGCGGTGCGCAGGACATTCTCCAGCCCATCGGGAGTATGGGCATAGTCGACGACTACCGTGAAGTCCTGACCCTGCTCCACCACCTCAAAACGTCCAGGGGCTCCTTTCGCCTTCTGAAGCGTCTCCTGCAAAAATGATACCTCAACACCCTCCTGAAGACCAACACAGATTGCCGCAAGACCATTATAAACATTAAACTCCCCCGGAAGCGAGAGGAAGAAGGGTATTTCCTCTTTCTGGTATCTTACAGTAAATTCAGTTCCTCTTGCCGATAAGTTGACCTTTTCCGCCCTCACGCCGGCATTCTCCCGAATTCCGTAAGTGATTACAGGCAGGTCAACGCTGCGCGCGATTTCCCTGCCTGCAGGATCGTCAATGTTGACAACTGCATAACAGGGCCGCTTTTTGGTCCGGTTTTTTCCGAGCCCTGTAAAAAGAAGCATTTTTGCCGCCAGATACTCATCCAGGTTTTTGTGAAAGTCGAGGTGATCCCGGGTTAAATTTGTAAAAACGGCGGCGTCAAACTCGCATTCTGCCACCCGCTTTAAAAAAAGGCCGTGGGAAGAAACCTCCATTGCAACTGCCGCGACGCCTGCACCAACCATTTCCCGGAGCAAAGATTGAAGTTCCAGGGATTCGGGAGTTGTATGAAGAACCGGCAGTTCCTTCTCACCTATTTTATTCCAAACCGTTCCGATCAGCCCCGTCTTAATCCCTTTCGCACGCAAAACCGCCTCGATCAAATGGGTTGTGGTTGTCTTTCCGTTTGTTCCGGTCACTCCGATAAGGGTAAGTTCCCGGCTGGGATGCCCGTAAAAATTCGCAGCAAGAGAAGCCAGGGCGCGCCGCGTGTCCCTGACGCGCGCCCAGGCGGCCCCGGGCGGCACCGGAACCTCCCTTTCAACAACCAGCCCGACGGCGCCCCGCGCCACGGCCTCGTCAAGATAGAAATGGCCGTCGGTGCGGAATCCTTTAATCGCCACAAAGATAAAACCAGGTTTTACCTGACGGGAATCGTAGTGAATTCCTTCCACAGGAGTCTCCAAACCCCTGGCAGCCGCAATTTCAATCCCCTGAAGCAGATCCTGAAAGGTAACTCCCATTCAACCATCTCCCAGTTTTCCTGCCACAGTTTTCATTTCTATTTTATCCAAAATTTCCCTGGCTTAGTTAAGGACCCGGACCCGATACCGAAGGGGGGCGAAACCTGACCCTGACTCTGCTCCCCGGCGGAACCTTGACTCCGGCAGGCGGCTCCTGCTCCTCGGCTATTCCTGTTGGAAAAGGTTCTCCTTCAAAAACCAGAACAAGGTTCATCATTCCTAAAAGTTCGGCTGCCTCCCGGAGGCTTTTCCCTTTTAAGTCGGGAACAACCAGTTCCTGCCCGGAGTCCTGGGGGGGTTGTTCCAGATCGAGGAGAACCCTGCTCCCCTTCTTCATCTTTACGCCGTCTACAGGCACCTGCCGGTAGACCAGATTACCCTGACCGACGCGCACCCCTTCAAGGCCCGCCTCATTCAAAACCCTTTCCGCTTCCTCAACAGGCAAATTGACAACCGGGGGAACAACCGCCATCTCTTCGCCTGGAGCAGGTTCTTTTGATTGATAGCGGAACGGCACCCCTAAATAGCGCAAACTGTCCCGGACAACTTCACGGAAAATCGGGGCCGCGACGGTGCCTCCGTAATAGGGGTAACCCTGCGGAGTGTCAACCACCACTAAAACAGCAAGGCGGGGATCATCAACCGGGGCAAAACCTACAAAGGATGCCACGTAGTCTGTTTGAGAATAACCTCCTCCAGGGGCTGGTTTTTGTGCAGTACCGGTCTTTCCGGCAACCGAGTAACCCTCAATATAAGCATTGCGGCCTGTACCGTTGGAAACCACTTTTTCCAGCAGATCCTGCATTTCGCGGGCGGTTTCTGCTGAAATTACCTGGCGAATCACCTGGGGCTGAAAACGCTTGACTACCTCGCCCTTGCTGTTCCGCAATTCCTTGACCAGATGGGGCCTCATCAGCTTCCCCCCGTTGGCAATCGCCGCAAACGCGGATATCAACTGCAAAGGGGTTACGGCATTTGCCTGGCCGATCGACATGCTGGCCAGATCCACCTGCTTGACATTCTTTTGGGGCATGAGTATCCCCGCCGCCTCGCCGGGCAAATCGATCCCGAGCGGCTGGCCAAACCCAAAGGCCTTTATGTACTTATAAAACTTTTCCGTTCCCACCCTGAGACCGATCGAGATAAACCCGGGGTTGCACGAATTCTGAACAACTTCCGCGAGGGATTCGCTCCCGTGCCCACCTGGGAGCCAGCAGTGCATAATCCGGTCCCCCACTTTAATATAACCCGGATCGAAAAAACGGTCATTTCTGCTGACCAGACCCTCCTCGAGAGCTGCCGCAAGGGTCACAACCTTAAAGGTAGAACCGGGCTCGTAGCTGTTCGAAATGGCGATATTTCTCCGGGCCTGGGCAGGATACTTGTGATATTCGTTGGGATCGAAATCGGGCCTGTTGGCCAGGGCAAGAATTTCCCCTGTCCGGGGGTCCATCACAATGATGGTGGCGCTTTTCGGGCGGCGCTCCCGAACCACCTTTTCCAGTTCCCGTTCGGCGAAATATTGAATCGTCTGGTCAATGGTGAGAACAAGGTTTAAACCCTGCTCGGGTTCAATAAATTTATGGGTAGATTCGGGAATTTCCCGGCCTGCAGCGTCGTACTCCACCAGCAGGCGGCCCGGAATTCCGGAAAGTTCTCGATCATAAGCCACTTCAATCCCCTCCAGCCCCTGGTTATAATCCCCGGCAATTCCCAGAACATGAGCGGCAAGATTCTTCTTTGGATAAAAACGCTGGGGCTTGGGAACGATTCCAATTCCAGGCAAACGCAACCGCCGCAGGGCCCGCGCCTGCTCCGGCTCCACCTTGAATTTAACCCATACCGAGTGCTGGTTCCTGGTAAGGCGCTCGTAAACCTCGCTTTCCTTCATGTTAAGGATCTCTGCCACTTTCCGGGCGATCCAGGCAGCTTTTCCCGACTGCTTCACCTCGGCGGGAATTCCGTAAACCGCGTCTGCGCTGATGCTGACGGCGAGTTCATTTCCCTTGCGGTCGTAAATCACTCCCCGCTTGGGTTCAACCACAACCTCCCGGATCCGGTTCCGGAGGGCCTGCTGCTGGTACCAGGTCCCCCGCACCAGCTGCAGCCAGGCCAAACGCAGCACCAGGAGAAAAAAAACGGCCATGATGCCAAAAAAGAGAACGGTGACCCTTTTCCGAACTTCGATGTTTCTTTTCGGCAAGCAACTTTCACCCCGTCAGCGGGGCGAAGCTTCGGCCCGACCAGTGAACTGATAAGCCACAAGGAGGATTATCCTTTTCCATCCCTTTTCCCGATTTTGAGCAGTTGCCTGAAGTGCACCCTCAGTACGCTCTGGCTCCGGAGGAAGGGATGCAAGGAGGACTTTTTCAGGCTCTTCCATTCCTAATTTCGTTCTTGCGATCTCCTCAATACGTTCAGGCCTCTGAAGCTTCGCTATTTCTAATTCTAATCGCTCGTTCTCCCTTTGCAAAGCAGCAATATTTTGCCTTGCCTTCTCGATCTCGTACCCCAGGGCAATGACCCTGGTATGTTTATAGGTGTAAAATAAACCGAAACCAAAAAGAGACAAAATCAGGCCGGCTACCTGGACGTATTTTAAAAACGGTTTTCTTTGAGGCCGGATTTCCGGCTCTGGCCCGGGGGAGTAAGCCAAGGATCTCTTTTCTGCCAATACCAAATCTATTCACCTCTTTTTTCCGGTAGTACACCCCGCAGCAGAATCAATTCTTTCAGCCGCCCGCAGCTTCGCGCTCCGCGCCCTGGGGTTGAGTTTAACTTCACAGCTTGTTGGTGTGAGAGGTTTTCGGGTTAAAATACGCAAGATCCCCTTTCCGCAGGTGCACACCCGGCGGTCGCGGCAGACACAGGAAGAAGCATAGTCCCGGAAAATGTTTTTCACGATCCGGTCCTCCAGAGAGTGAAAAGAAATAACTACGATCCGCCCTCCGGGAGCTAAAAAGGAAATCCCCGCCTGCAGGCCCTCGGCAAGTCCGGCCAGCTCGTCATTTACGGCGATGCGAAGCGCCTGAAAGGTGCGCTTGGCCGGGTGGGGACCCCTGCGGCGCGCGGGGGCAGGGATGGCGGCCTTAATAATCTCAACAAGCTGGCCGGTCGTTGTAATCGGAGCCTTTCTCCTGCGCGCGACAATCAGAGAAGCAATCCTGCGCGCCCACTTCTCCTCACCGTAGCGAAAAATTAAAGAGGCCAACTCTTTTTCATCAAGATTATTTACCAGATCTGATGCGGTCACGCTTGCCGTCCGGTCCATCCTCATGTCTAAGGGGGCATCGTGGCTGTAACTGAATCCCCGCTGGGGATCGAGCACCTGGAAAGCGGAAACTCCCAGGTCAAATAGAATCCCGTCAACCCGGGAAATTCCCAGTTCCGTTAAAATATCTCGAAGATGCCGGAAATCCCGCGCGACAAAAGTAACCTGGTCGCGAAATGGGGCAAGCGCCTCCTGCGCCAGACTCAAAGCACTCTGGTCCTTGTCTATTCCGATCAAACGCCCCCGGGGGCCCATCCTTGCAAGGATCTCCCGCGCGTGCCCCCCTGACCCCAGAGTGCAGTCAACGTAAACCCCAGCCTCTTGCACCGCGAGCATTTCCATGGTCTCTGCCAGGAGGACGGGTTTGTGCTCAAGCTCAGGCACCAATCATGCCACCCTCCCCCATCTTTTCCGCCAATTCCTCGTAGGCTTCTTCCGCTTTCGTGCAGTACTCCAGCCAGCTTTCTTTCGCCCAGATTTCGATCCTTGTAGAAACGCCAATAATGACCACTTCTTTGCTGATTCCCGCGTAGGTGCGAAGCGAAGGAGGAACCAGAATCCGCCCCTGCCCATCCAGTTCGCATTCCGTAGCTCCCGAAAAAAAGAAGCGGGAAAAGGCCCTTGCCTCGGGTTTGGTCAAAGGAAGATTCCGCAGCCTCTGCTCAAGGGAGCGCCACTCCTCCAGGGGGAAGATAAAAAGACAGTGATCCAGACCCCGGGTCGCGATGCAGCGATCTCCGAGGCGAATGCGAAACTTTGCCGGAAGAATGAGCCGTCCTTTTCCATCAAGGATGTGGTGGTATTCACCGATGAACACACTTTCTCCCCACTTTGATTAACCAGTTAACCACTTTCCACCACTCATTGCCACCTCATATTCTCCGTCCCCCCGGCAAAATCCTTCTTGATCAAAAAAAATTAAAAAATTTTTTAGGACTTAAAAAGAAACTCCACCTGAGCGGTGGAGATTAAATCTTAAAAAAATGGGGGGATAGGAAACAGGTTTTATATCTTTCGGAGCACCGCGCGAACACCAGGTGCAAAAAAGAGAAGAGCAACCAATCCGTAGAGAGCTAATGCTAAAAGAAAGAAATAAAGGAGATTCCACCGGATGAAAACGACATACCCCAGGCTGAGGGCGAAGTATGCCAGAACCGTATTTGCAAGGCTGAAGGTGATCAGATAAAGCACCTTTTCAGTGCTTCCTCCAGGCAGATGGTCCCAATAATGAAGGAACAATAACATGGCCGGCATATAGGCCAGCAGAAAGAAAAGAGGGATGCCCAGGACTGGCACCAGGGCAACCGGAAAGCGCCACAACCCCAAAACCGATGCCCCGATCAGGTTGACAACAAGCGCAACCACAGTCCCTCCAAGAAAGCTCGGCAAAAGCAAATTGACGATCCGGTCCCGCGGCACTACCAGAAACACGACCGCCCACAGCAAGAAAAACAGGGCCAGCCACACCAGTTTAACCGGCATTACCATTCACCTCCTTGTTAATCTTTAACATTTCAATTATCCCCATCTTTTCTTTTTTTATGTAAGAATACAGTATCCGAAACAAAAATTTTCCGGAAAAACAAGAACCGGAGTTCTTTTCTCCGGTTCTTTTTTTCAGTGGATGGCCAACCTGTTCAGCTGGCTTAAGAGTTCCTCTACATTGATCCCGTGTGCTTCTGCTGCCTCTTCAACACTTTCGGCCCTTGCGGTTGGGCAATCCAAACAGTGCATCCCATAGGAGAGAAAAACCTCGGCTGTTTGGGGGCTTCTTGCAAGAACTTCGGCAATGGTCATATCCTTGGTGATCATCTCTTCTCCCCTCCCTGATTTTTTTCTAATTTTACCATATGTTCCGCTCCTAAGCAATTTGGGTTAAAGCCTTTCGAAGACTGCGTCCCATCTGGATGCCAGATCTGCCGTTAATTCATAAACACGAAGGGCAAGCTCTTCTGTTAATGTTCCCGTTCCGCAGGCAGGAGTAACCAGCGCCTGGGTTCGGAGCAATTCCAGGTCTACTTTTTTCTCACGCAGGTCGTGTAAAAGATGATAGGCTCGCCTTGTTAAAGAAGCAGCATCCTCTTTTAAGATCTCGCTGGAGGTTGGAATCAGACCCCAGGCGATGACTCCTCCTTTCGCCAGAAAGGATTGGATAAACTCAGGATAAAGGGAGAAGCTTCCAGAAAACTGGTAGGCGTCGAAGCTGATCACATCAATGTCGGCCTCTAAAAGAAGCGACCAGTCAAGGTCGGCACAGGAATGAACCCCCGCCAGGCCCCCCTGACCCCGGACCACGGCAGCAAATTCCCCCAAGGCAGCAATAATTTCCTCCCTGGTGACTCCAATCCTTTCTGACATTCCGTAACTGTAAATCACCGGGTCGTCCATGAAAATAAGAACCGGAAGCCCAAACCCTCCCAGGGTCCGCACCTGCCATGCCGCCTGGAGCGACAACTGCTTTAAAAGAACATCACGCAGGTGGGGGTCGTAGTAGGCGGGGCGGCCCTCCGGATCGGTAAGCTGAAAACCCACCGTCAATAAACCCACAACCTGGCCTTTAAGAAAACGCGCCGCACCTGTCCCATTCTCCACGAGATCCCTGCAAAGCTGGTAAAAGCCTTCCGCCGCGCCAGGAGGGAAAGCAAAACAGCCCAGGCTCTCCTCCTCTCCCGAAGCAGCTTGAAGGTAAATCTCGTAGAACCGGGCCAGGCGTTCGGCCCAGGAGGGCTCATCACTGGTAAAACAGGCCCAGTTGCCACTCTGCACCCGCAGAAGCCCCAACTCCTGCAATAACTGCAAGAACTGCGTCAGATACCCCTCCTTTGGGGTAGCCCTGGGGAGCTGGGGCCAGTGCGGCAGGTAGGGAAAGTACTTCCTGACCAGGGTGACGGCAAAAAAGGGATCTGTGTGCGGGAGACTTCCAATTCCCGTCGCGAGTCCGGCCGGTCGAAATTCCATCCCGTGTTCTCCTCCTTCAAAGTAATTTGCTTCAAGGCATGCTAGTATGCCAGCTTTTCAACAACCCTGACTACCAGCCTCGCCGCATTCTCTAATTTACCGGCATTGATTTCACCCTCTACATCCTGCAAGGTATGATTTTTCTCCAGCCAGTTCGGTGACAAAATGGTTACAGCAGGAACGCCACGCTCCGCAAACGGCTGGTGATCGCTGGTGTGAGGTGTTTGCGAAGGGAGAACCCTGGAAGAAAGACGCAAACCGAGCTTCTCCCCTGTTCCCGTAACCAGAGGTGCCAGCGGATTTTTTTGCTGATGCGTCCATAAAAGGAATTCCCTTGCCTCGCCGGTGCCCAGCGAATCAAGGTTGATTACAGCCTTGACTTTATCCGCCGGATAAGTTGATGCGAAAAAGGTGGAACCGTAGAGGCCCTCCTCCTCAAAGGTCCAGGCGGCAAAAAGAATGCGGTGCCTGGGAGGGTCGGGGCGGCTCCCCAAAACCCGCGCCACCTCCAGCAACACTCCCAGCCCTGAGGCGTTGTCATTTGCGCCCGGAAAAAAATTTCCGTTCAGCGCACCCAGATGATCGTAATGGGCCGAAAGGATAACCACACCCCTGCCGGCGCCTGCCTCATCACCGAGAAACCCCAAAACATTTTCGCTCACTATCTTTTTTTCCCCTGAAATCTGGGGTTTCCACCGGTTTTCCTGAATAGCCAGCTTAAAGCAGGGCCCCAATACAGTCTGATAGTAGGTTCCACCTTCCCCCCCGGGCTTCAGGCCCGACTTTTGAAACCACTCTGCCAGGTAGCGGGCCGCCCGATAGCCCCCTTTTGTGCCGGGCGCCCTCCCTTGAAAATAAAAGGATGCCAGTTTTCGGACGTGAAAAAGCGCAAACTCACCCGATGGCTCCGAAACTCCCCCATGCCCTTCCGGCCTTTGGACCGCGGGAAAGCTCCGGTTGTAAAAAGAAAGGCCGCAAAAGAATACTGTCCCAAAAAAAAGCAGCAAAAAAAGATAGACGCTTCGCTTAAGTATCCTGCCTTTCTCCCTTCTCCGGATTGTGGTATAATCCATGGGCAAAATAGAAAAAATTGTGTTCGGGATGTGAATCAAGTGAACCCGGAACCTCGCTACCTTCAAGCCTACCGCTCCAGCGAGCTTTCCAGAAAAGTCAAGGAGGGCTATGAGCGCCTTGCAGCCTGCGATATCTGCCCGCACCATTGCGGAGTCAACAGGTTAAAGGAGGAAACGGGATTTTGCCGCTCCGGAAGCCAGGCTGTTATTTCCAGTTATGCACCTCATTTCGGGGAAGAACAGCCGCTTGTAGGAACCAACGGCTCGGGCACGATTTTCTTTACCTTTTGCAACATGAGATGTGTTTACTGCCAGAACTACGAAATCAGCTGGCTGGGTGTCGGCCGGCCCGTTACTTCTGAAGAACTCGCAGGAATCATGCTGGAGCTTCAAGACTACTACAGGTGCCATAACATCAACCTTGTCACACCCACGCATTTTGTGCCCCCAATCCTGGCCGCTCTGGAACTCGCCATCAAAAAAGGCCTGCGGCTTCCCCTGGTCTACAACTGCGGGGGCTACGAAGATTTAAAAACCCTGAAGCTTCTCGACGGCATCATCGACATTTACATGCCAGATTTCAAATACGACGACCCGGAAATCGCCCAGAAATATTCAGGGGTCCGCGACTATCCCCAGATCGCGCGCCTTGCGCTCCGGGAAATGCACCGGCAGGTAGGCGATCTGGTAGTAGACGAGCGGGGGATTGCCGTACGGGGCCTGATTGTCCGGCATCTCGTTCTTCCCGGCGGGCTGGCCGGAACCGAAGGCTGCATGAGATACCTTGCCACCGTATCTCCCCAGATGTTTATCAACATTATGAGCCAGTACCGCCCGGAAAACCGCGCCCACGAGTTTCCTCCCCTGAATCGCCGCATCACCCGCGAGGAATACAGGGAAGCACTCGACCTCGCCCGCCGGTATGGGCTCAAGGTGCGCTACAAATTGTAGACTTCTTCACCACTGAGCACTTTAATCCCCTTTTCCCTCATCAGTCTTAAGGCAGCATCCACATTTTCAACCCGGAAGACGGCCAGGGCATCCCGCGAAACTTTTTCTACAAATGCATACATGTATTCAATGTTGACCCCCGCCTCCTGCATTAATTCCAGCACATCTGCCAGTCCGCCGGGCCTGTCCGGTATCCGGACGGCAATCACATCGGTAATGCTCACTGTGAACCCCTCATCTCGCAGGGCCTGATAAGCCTCCTCAGGCCGGTTTACGATCAGGCGCAAAATCCCGAAATCCGTCGTATCTGCAATCGAAAAGGCCCGGATGTTAATATCGCGGCTGCCCAGCGCCCTTGTTACACTGGCCAGTCTACCACACTTGTTTTCCAAAAAAACGGAAATCTGCTTAACCGGCATCTGCCCCCTCCTCCCTTTTCAAAGCTGGCGGCGGTCAACAACCCGCTTCGCCTTGCCCTCACTCCGTTCAATGGTTCTCGGCTCCACCAGTTTTACCCTTACAGAAATTCCCAGAATATCCTGAATTTCCCGCGCAATCTGGTATTCCAAACGCTCGAGTTTTTTCACCTCATCAGAAAAAACCGACTCCGAAACCTCCACCCAAACCTCCAGCTCGTCCAGCTGCTCCCGGCGCTCAACGATGATCAGATAATGGGGCTCGGTATGGCTGATTCGGAAGAGAACCTCTTCAATTTGGGAGGGGAAGACGTTAACCCCTCTAATCACCAGCATGTCATCGGTGCGGCCTTTAATACGCTCCATCCTCACGTGAGTCCGTCCGCAGGGGCAGGGACCGGGAATTAATGCAGTGATATCCCGGGTCCGATAACGCAGCAAAGGAAGTGCCTGCTTCGTAATGGTCGTGATTACCAGTTCTCCGGGTGTTCCGGGGGGAAGCTGTTCCCCGGTTTCAGGATCGATGATTTCCGGTAAAAAGTGGTCTTCGAAGATGTGAAGGCCCTGTTTTGCGGGGCATTCGACGGCAACACCGGGCCCGATAATTTCGCTGATTCCGTAGACATCCAGGGCCGTGAGCCCCAGGCGCGCCTCGATCTGGGTCCGCATGTTTTCGGACCAGGGCTCCGCTCCAAAGAGGCCTCCCTTAAGCCTCAGATCCTCTTTGGAAATTCCCATCTCTTCCATTACTTCTGCAATGTAAAGGGCATAGGAGGGGGTGCAGGTGAGAATTGTACTGCCGAAATCCTTCATGATCATCACCTGACGCTTCGTGTGCCCCCCCGACACGGGTATCACCGAGGCTCCAATCCGCTCTGCACCGTAGTGGACACCCAGCCCCCCCGTAAAAAGACCGTAGCCATAGGCGTTGTGGATCATCGAGTGCTTTGTTGTCCCGCAGCAGGTAAGGGCGCGGGCCATCACCTCGGCCCAGATATCGAGATCCTGCCGCGTGTATCCCACCACGGTGGGCTTGCCGGTCGTTCCCGAAGAAGCATGCAGCCTCACCACTTCGCTCAACGGCACGGCAAAAAGGCCGTAAGGATAGTTATCGCGCAGGTCCTCTTTTGTGGTGAAGGGAAGTTTTGTTAAATCACCAAGGGAAAGGGAGCGAATTTCGTGCGGCCCCAAACCCCGCTCCTGTAAAGCGCGCCGGTAAAAGGGCACTTCGTAATAAACCCGCTCCACCGTCGCCCGCAGGCGCTCTTCCTGAAGAGCACGCAACTCATCGTGAGGCATGCATTCATACTTTTCGTTCCAGTACACCTCTGCGCTCCTCCTCGCCCCCGTTTCTCTCTCCAGTCTATGGCCTGATCTTAAAGGACCTGGAGAACATTTGTCAACAGCAAATCACGCGCCCCCGTTCTGTTCCCTCCTTCCGTAAGGAAGAGGTACAAACTGCACCGAGGGGCGCCGCTGAGGAGGCTGGGGATAGAGATCCATCAAAAGATAAACCTCTTTGGGGAGATCTGTTGAGACGGGAAGACCCAGTTCCCGCAAAACCTCGCAGGTGATCGGGTAATCGTGGGTCCACCTTCCCTCGGTAAAAACCTTCGCAACCCGGCTTGCTTCCTCCTCGCTCATTTTATCGCTGAGAATGGTGCGCAGCGTCTCCTCAACCTGCCGGACTGCTTTTCTCGCAATATCTGCCAGGATGAGGGTTTCATCTTCAATCTCGTTGGGGTCCTTCTGCTCGATCGCCTGAAGAATGGAAACGGCCGGATACTTCCCCAGCTGGGGATCAACCGGACCCAGCACCGCGTTCTCGTCCATCACGATTTCATCTGCAGCCAGGGCAATGAGAGTCCCTCCCGACATTGCATAATGAGGGATAAAAACGGTTACCCTGGCGGGATGTTTGCGCAGGGCATAGGCAATCTGCTCCGCCGCCAGCACAAGGCCGCCAGGAGTGTGAAGGATCAGGTCGATTGGCATATCATCGGGTGTGAGCCTGATGGCGCGCAAAACCTGTTCGGAGTCCTCGATGTCAATGTAACGGCTAAAAGGAATTCCCAGGAAACTCAGCGACTCCTGACGGTGGATTAAACTGATCACCCGGGATTTTCGCTTTTCTTCAATCCTCTTGAAAAGCCGAAGCCTGGTGGTATTAATATAGTGCTGTTTGATCATCGGAATAAAGCTCACCAGAATCAGAAAAATCCAGAAAAAGTCAAATGGTGTCATTGCCAACCTCCCATTTGAAAGTCGCCTTTTTGACCACCAAAAAACCCCACAAATGCCGTGGAATCGGGCGTTTCTGAACCTCAGCTCCGCACGGTGGTACCCTCCTGGCTGCTTTTTGTTTCCCTGCTGCAGGGCCTACAAGCCACAACCAGAGCCCAGGTTCCTCTTGTATTGGTGTTGGCTCAAAACTCCCTGACTTCCACGCACATTGCAGGGTTTTATCTCTTGTGGCTGTTAAAATAATATCACACCATCCCCCTTAATTCAAGAAAACCCTCGTCCTATTTAAGGATCTTCTCCCGGCACACAAGGTGGAGCTCCTGAAGCTGCTTTAAGGCGACGGGGGCCGGAGCGCGGGTCAGGAGACAGGTGGCACTCTGGGTCTTGGGAAAGGCAATCACATCGCGGATCGTCTCGCGTTCCAGCATCAACATGAGAAGGCGATCAAAACCAAAGGCAATGCCTCCATGGGGAGGAGCCCCGTAATCAAGCGCTTCGAGCAGAAAGCCAAACTTTTCTTCGGCTTCCCCGGGAGGGAGACCGATGACCTGAAAGATGCGCTCCTGCAAATCGCGCCGGTGGTTTCTGATGCTGCCGCCGCCGATTTCGGTGCCGTTCAAAATCAGATCGTACGCCCTTGCCCTAACCCTCTCCGGAGCCTCCTCCAGAAATGGAAGGTCGGCTTCGCAAGGAGCCGTGAAGGGATGGTGAACAGCTTCGTACCGCTTCTCGTCCTGATTATATTCAAGAAGGGGAAAATCAGTGATCCAGACAAAGGAAAACCGGCGGGAATCGGCCAAGTTCAGGCGCCTCCCCAGTTCCAGCCGCAGCTGGCCCAGCACCTTTTCGGCAACCTCCTTCCGGTCGGCGAGGAAAAGAAGAAGGTCGCCCGGCTCCCCTTCCATCTGCGCCACAAGCTCCTTCAACTCCTGGGGAGTAAACAGTTTTGCAAGGGGGGATTTAATCTCCTCGTCTCCCAGAAGGAACCATGCCAGCCCCCGCGCCCCCCAGCCCACAACCAGCCTGGCAAGTTCATCAAGAGCACGGCGGGAAAAAGAGGCGCTGCCCCCGGGGACGCGGATCCCCTTCACAACTCCTCCCTCTTGCACCGCCCTGGCAAAAACCTGGCAGGAGCTGCTCCCTACAAGTTCCGAAACATCGGTAATTTTCATTCCATAGCGCAGATCCGGCTTGTCCGTACCATAACAGCTCAAGGCTTCTTGGTATTTCAGGCGCGGAAAGGGAACATCCAATTCTTCGCCGAGCACCGCGCGAAAAAGCTCCGCAAGCATTTCCTCCACCAAGCTGAAAATCTCTTCTTCGCTTACAAAAGACATCTCCAGATCCAGCTGGGTGAACTCAGGCTGGCGGTCCGCCCTGAGGTCTTCATCCCGGAAGCACCTCGCAAACTGGAAGTAACGCTCAAAACCAGCCACCATGAGGACCTGCTTGAAGAGCTGGGGTGACTGCGGAAGCGCGTAAAAATGGCCGGGGTAAATCCGGCTCGGAACCAGGTAGTCCCGCGCTCCTTCAGGAGTGCTCCGGGTGAGCATGGGGGTTTCTATTTCCAGAAATCCCCTGTTCGATAAGAACTCCCTCACCACCATCGTTGCCTGGTGTCTCAACCTGAAGACCTGCCAGCACTCGGGGCGCCGCAGATCGAGATAACGGTAGCGCAGGCGCACCGCTTCATCAACATCAGCAGCTTCCCCAGGGTAAAAAGGGAGCGGTTTTGCCGGATTTAAAACCCTGAGCTCCGCAACGGCCACCTCAACTTCACCAGTCGCCAGGTTGGGGTTCTCCGTGCCGGGGGGGCGGCGCCTTACCTCCCCCCGGACCGCAACCACATATTCGGCGCGTACGGTCTGGCCCTTTTCAAAGGCGCGAGCATCGAGATCGGGACTCAAGACCGCCTGAACAACCCCGCTCCGATCCCGGAGATCTAAAAAAATTACTCCCCCGTGGTCGCGCCTTCTCTGCACCCACCCCATTAAGACCGCATCCTGGCCTGCGTGCAGGCTGCGAATTTCGCCGCACCCGTGGGTCCGTTTTAATTCTCCGAGGCCTTCCACTTGCCTTCCTCCCCGTTTCTGAGATCCTCTAAAAATTCAAAAATCCCTTCCCGCCGCAGGAGAAACTGAGTTCCCTCCTTCATGTCTCTCAGGATGAAGTTCCCCTCGCGCAGCTCCTTTTCGCCCATTATGATTACATAGCGCGCACCTATTTTCCCTGCGAACTTCATCTGCGCCTTCAAACTCCGCCCCAGATAATCCTTATCCGCAGCATACCCGGCGCGCCTCAACTCGGCAACAAGGCGAAGCGCCTCCCGGTTTAGCTGCTGAAAATTCGTTTCCCCAACCGCCGCAACAAAAACAAGCTCCGGCGCTTCGAGAGGCAGTCCGACCCCCAGCTTTTCAAGGGCAAGCAGCACGCGTTCCAGCCCAAGCGCCACGCCAATTCCAGGTGTCGGCTCCCCCCCGCAGGCCTCCACAAGATTGTTGTAGCGCCCCCCTCCGGCAAGGGAACTCTGAGCACCGAGCGCCTCCAGGGAAACTTCAAACACCGTCCGGGTATAGTAGTCAAGCCCCCGCACCAGCCTGGCATTTACCTGGAAAGGAATGTTCAGGACGCCGAGCAGGTCCTGCAACTTTGAAAAATGAGCACAGCAATCATCGCACAAATAATCAAGAAGCAAAGGGGCGTCCCTGCCTACCTCCCGGCACCCGGGAATTTTGCAGTCAAGCAGGCGCAGGGGGTTGCGCTCCAAGCGCGCCTGGCAAAAAGAGCAAAGGGAGTCCCGGTGCATGCCAAAAAATGTTCGCAGAGACTCCGCAAAGGAAGGCCTGCAGGCAGGGCAGCCAACGCTGTTCAGCTCCACCTGGAGCCCGCTCAACCCGAGCCTGCTCAAAAAATCCCATGCAAGCGAAATTACTTCGGCATCCACAGCAGGATCGTGGCTTCCAAAAACCTCAAAACCGAACTGGTGAAACTGCCGGAAGCGTCCGGCCTGAGGCCGGTCGTAGCGAAACATGGGGCCCAGGTAGTAAAGCTTGACAGGCTGGGGTTGGGCATCAAGGCGATGCTCGAGATAAGCCCGCACCACCGGAGCCGTTCCTTCAGGACGGAGCGTGATGCTTCTCCCCCCCCGGTCGGTAAAGGTATACATCTCCTTTTGAACGATATCTGTTTCTTCCCCAATTCCGCGCAGGAACAGCTCGGTGTGTTCGAAAATGGGGGTTCTGATTTCCTGATAACCGTAGATTTTGCAGAGTTCCCGGGCCAGTTTTTCGAGGTACTGCCACTTTTCAATCTCACCCGGCAGCAGATCCTTTGTCCCCCGGGGTGCTCTTACCATGCAAGTCCACTCCTTTGCGATCAAAGCCTTTCCGCCACATCTTGCAACAAGTTTAATCAAAGAAAGGGATTATGCTTTCGCTCGTAACCTACCGTTGAAGTGGGGCCATGCCCCGGGTAGATTACAACATCGTCGTGATTTGGAAGAATCTTGCTTTTAATGGAATTCAGAAGCTCCTGGTAAGAACCGCCGGGAAAATCGGTTCTCCCGATCGATCCTGCAAACAAAGTATCCCCGGTGAAAATGGCGTCACCGGCGCTCAAACAAATTCCTCCCCGGGTATGGCCGGGGGTATGGAGCACACTCAACCTCACCTGTTTTCCTACGGTGATTTCCTCGCCTTCGCAGAGCAACATGTCAGCGCGGGGGCCCTGAACCGGAATCCCTACATAGATTGAAAGATTTAAATTGGGGCTGGTGAGGAGAGGGGCATCCTCGGAATGGATGAGGATCCTGGCTCCCGTTCCCTCTTTAACCTCACGGTTGGCCGCGATGTGATCCACATGCCCGTGCGTATTTACAATGTACCGAACCTGAAGCTGCTCCCTCTTAATTTCTGCCAAAATCCTTTCTCCCTCTCCCCCGGGATCGATCACCAGGGCTTCTTTTGTCTCCTCGCACCAGACAAGATAACAGTTGGCCTGCATGGGGCCAACCGCGAGGCATTTGACAACCATTTTGCAACCTCCTAAAATTTCTTTTTGCTATCAAGGAGAATGGTTACAGGACCATCGTTGACGATTCCAACCTCCATCGCAGACCGAAACTCTCCCGTAACGATCCGGATCTCGCTTCTGGAGAGTGCATCTAAAAATTCTTCATACAACGGAAGGGCAACCGGAGGCGGCGCCGCCTCCGCAAAGCTGGGGCGCCTTCCCTTGCGGCAATCCCCAAATAAAGTAAACTGGGAAACAACCAGAATTTCCCCCGGCAGGTCCCTCACCGAATAGTTAAACTTTCCTGCCTGGTCAGGAAAAATCCTTAAATTCAAGACTTTTTCCGCCAAATAATGGGCGTCCTCAACCGCGTCATCCCCCGCGACCCCGACCAGAACAACAAGACCGCGCCCAATTGAACCGATTTCCTTTCCCCCCGCCTTTACCCAGGCCCGACTCACCCTCTGGACAACGGCACGCACAGAAATCCACCCTCACGAAGGCACAACCCGGTGAACCTCGAGGACGTCGCTCACGCGGCTTACCTTCTGCATAATGGTGTAGAGGTGGTCGAGGTCCCGGATCTCGATCTTTAAGGTAACCAGAGCCATTTTATTCTTCTTCGCGCGGGCATTAACCGCATTAATGATGGTTTTTGTATCTGCGATGGTATTCATGATGTCCGTGGTCAGGCGCGGCCGGTCAAAGGCCTTGACCTCAATCTCGACCTGGTAGGTTGCCGGAGCTTCCTCATCCCAGTTCACCTCAATCAGCCGCTCCGTTTCATCACTGTAATAATAAGCAATATTCGGGCAGTCTACCCGGTGAACGGAGACGCCCCTCCCCCGAGTAATATAACCGATAATCTGATCGCCGGGCAAGGGGTTGCAGCAATGGGCAAGGCGGACGGCAAGATTTCTTTCTCCCTTTACTTTGATTCCCGTCGTCACCGGTCTCGGACGGTCGGGAATTTTAGCCAAAAGCTGCGGTTCGGAAATCGAAAGAACGGGCTGCGCCTCTTCCTTTTTGCGGAGTTCATCCCGGACTTTCCCCACAACCTGGGAGGCGGTAACCGCTCCGTCACCGATTCCGGCATACAGGTCGTCTTCGCTCTGGAAACCAAAGCGCCGGGCGAGATCTTCCATTACTTCGAGCTTGAAGAAATCCGAAGGCTCGGCGCCGATCCTTCTGACCTCTTTCTCGAGAAGCTCCCGCCCCTTTAAGATGTTTTCCTCCCTTTTTTCTTTTTTAAACCACTGGCGAATCCGATTTTTTGCATGGGAAGTTTTAACAATCGAGAGCCAGTCCCGGCTCGGACCGCTGCTTTGTTTTGAGGTAAGGATTTCTACAATATCTCCGTTGGCTAATTTATAATCAAGGGGCACGATCCTCCCGTTTACTTTGGCTCCGATGCAGTGGTGACCGACCTCGGTGTGGATCCGGTAGGCAAAATCAATCGGGACCGAACCTGCCGGAAGCTCGATGACATCTCCCTTCGGGGTAAAAACAAAAACAACATCTGAAAATAAATCTATTTTAAGGGATTCCATAAACTCTCTGGCATCTCTCAAGTCGTGCTGCCATTCCAGAATCTGCCGGAGCCAGGATAATTTCTCTTCAAATTGGGGGTCTGAGGGGCGTCCTCCCTCCTTATAACGCCAGTGGGCTGCGATCCCGTATTCGGCAGTGCGGTGCATTTCCCAGGTCCTGATCTGAAGCTCAAAAGGTTCACCCAGGGGCCCCACCAGCGTGGTATGGAGAGACTGGTACATATTCTGCTTGGGCATCGCAATATAATCCTTAAACCGCCCCGGAATTGGCTTCCACATCGTATGAACAATTCCCAGGGTGGCATAGCAGTCCCTGACCGTATTCACAATAACCCTTACCGCAATTAAGTCGTAAATTTCTGCCAGGTCCTTCCCCTGATCAACCATCTTCCGGTAAATGCTGTAAAAGTTCTTCGGCCTTCCCGAAATTTCCGCCGTAATCCCCGCCTCCTCCAGCTGTTCCCGGAGCTTTGCAATGACAAGATTAATATAATCCTCCCGCTCCCGGCGTTTTTTCTTGATCCGTTCTACCAGATCGTAATACTTTTCGGGCTCCAGATACCGAAAGGCGAGGTCCTCAATCTCCCACTTGATCTTGTAGATCCCCAGGCGGTGGGCGAGAGGTGCGAAAATTTCCAGCGTTTCCTGGGCAATTTCACGCTGCTTTGGAACGGGGTGATGGTTTAAAGTGCGCATATTGTGAAGGCGGTCTGCGAGTTTGATCAAAATCACCCGGATGTCCCGCGCCATCGCCAGGAACATCCGGCGCAGGTTTTCCGCATGAGTCTCTTCCTTGGACTTGTATTCGATTTTTCCCAGCTTCGTGACACCCGCAACAAGAAAACTGACTTCCGGGCCGAACTGGGCCTCGATTTCTTCCAGGGTAACGCGGGTGTCCTCCACAACATCGTGAAGAAGGCCGGCAACAATCGTTGTCAAATCAAGCTCGAGTTCGGCCAGAATACAGGCAACCTCCAGGGGGTGATGGATAAAAGCCTCTCCGGAGTTGCGAAATTGACCGGCATGGGCGCCCTGGGCAAAAAAATAGGCATTCTCGACCAACCTCGCGTCAAATTTAGGATAGTAGCCCTCAATTTTTGCCAGGAGCCGCTGCAGGCTCATCCCTTTGCCACCCCCCGAATCTTGCTAAATCAGCGCTTTTTTTGATTATCGTATGTTTTTTCTAACTACTTTGTCAAGAAACATCCTCATCTCTCGTTCTTTCCCTGGTTTTGGAAAAGGAGGCGCGTGGAGGGGCTTCCCTTTTCCGGGCAAAACGGGCGAGCAAAATCCCGACAACGAGCCCGCATAAGGTCGTTCCTAAAATCACCAGGACAAGGGGGATCTCGGGAACCGTCCAGAAAAAAAGCTTAATCCTGACGGGGCCTGCGTTCTGCACCGCAAAAATCGAGATCAGCAGGGCAAACAAAAGGACCCCAATCGTATAACGCTGCATCTCATCACCCTCCAGAGGCTGCCGCTTCAAAGCAAAGCTTTACCCGAAATTATTCTCCCTCTTTTGGCAAATTCCTTTCAGAACCGCCGCCCGGACACGGAAACAATTCACAGCGTTCCGGACAGGTTAAACAGACGTCCCCTCTCCGGCAGGGCTCAACGTGAATTAAAACATGAACATCCGCAAACCTTTCACGAATAGCCTTTTCAATTTCATCACACAGTTCGTGGCTTGTAGCAACACTCCTGTTTTGAGGGACCACAAGATGAAGGTCAATATGGCGCTCTGAACCCGCCTTCCGGCTTCGCAGTTTATGAAAACTCACGTAGCTCCGCCCGTACCGACTGATGATTTCTTTAATAATTCTCTCTTCCTCGGGCGGCAGCTTGGTATCCAGAAGAGGGAGAAGGGCTTTCGCAATTAAATCGAAGGATGCCTTAACAATTAACAGGGCAATACCGATCGCAATCAGGGGGTCAAATATTTGAAACCCGGTGAGCCACAGGAGAAATAACCCTGCAGCCACTCCCAGAGAGGTATAAACATCTGTTCTGAGGTGCCAGGCATCTGCCTCTAAAGCAACGGAGTCCGTGGCGTGTGCGGTTTTCATAAGCACCGAGGAAACTATGAGATTGACGCCCCCCGACACCCCCATCACGATCAAACCCCAGAGGGGAGCGGCCACATGCGCCCCTGAGAAAAGCTTCTGAACTGCCTCCCGGATAATCCAAACCGCCGCGAGAAAGATCAGAACCGCCTCCAGAACTCCCGCCACATTTTCAAACTTGCCGTGCCCGAACTGGTGCTCTTCGTCAGGCGGCTTCCCGCTCTGACGCACGGCAAAGAGGGCGAAGAGGGCGGCAAGGAGATCCAGCCCGGAATGAATTGCCTCTGAAAGCACACTTACAGAATTAATCATCAATCCTACTACCAGCTTAAAAAGAACGAGCAGGGTATTGGAAAAAACCGAGAGCCTTGCCACCCTTACCTTTTCATATACATTCACAATCAAGACCACCTTTCCAAACTTTTGGCCATCTTTCTCATATAAAAAGGGACTTCACCAAGTTCCTTTTTTCTTGATGAAGTCCCACGGGGTTCTCCGAAAACCCGCTGCTCCTGAAGAGCCCGGCTGGATAAGCTAAATCCAGCCTGACTTTGTCTTTTAAATTCTAACACACCCCTCCAGACCGCCACAACTAAATGAAAATTTTTCTCAAGGCCCCCCCTTAAACAACCATCTCTCCTGTTACCCCGGCCTCGCCGAAGGTGGCCATTTCCCGCAGAATTCTCAAGGCCGCCTCCACCAGGTGAAAGGCAAGCACCGCTCCTGTTCCTTCACCCAGACGCATCTGCATCTGCAGCATGGGTTTTATCCCCAACCACGTCAGCATAACCCGGTGACCCGGCTCCTCGGAAAGGTGTGAGGCGATCACGTAATTAACCGCGCGGGGTGCAAGGGAGCGGGCAACCATCGCAGCCGCCCCGGAGATGAAACCATCTATCACAACCGGAACGCGGGCCGCAGCAGCCCCCAGGATCACCCCGGCCAGCCCCCCGATTTCAAAACCCCCTACTTTTGCCAGAACATCCAGACCGTCGCGGGGGTCGGGGTTGTTCACCTTTAAAGCCTGCTCTATCACTTCCACCTTCCGCTGCACCCCAGGCTGATCCAACCCCGTTCCTCTCCCGGTAATCAAAGGAACAGGGAAACCCGTAAAGGCGGCCAAAATCGCGGTGCTGGGGGTTGTGTTGCCGATCCCCATGTCTCCCGTTGCCAGCAAATTCACCCCTTCTGAAATGGCCTGATTTGCGATCTCAATCCCCGCCTCAACGGCCGCCCTCGCCTCCTCCCGCGTCATGGCAGGACCTGAGATAAAGTTTTTCGTACCGGGGGCAATCTTACGGTTAATCAGCCCTGGTTCGTCAAGAGGCGCGGCCACCCCCATATCCACACAAACAACCCTGGCGCCGGCCTGCCGCGCCAGGACGTTGATGGCCGCTCCGCCCCTTAAAAAATTCCGCACCATCTGAGGAGTTACCTCTTGAGGATAGGCGCTTACCCCCTCTGCCACCACCCCGTGGTCCCCCGCCATGACGATGACGGCCTTGTTTTCAAGCCGGGGCAAGCTTTGCCCCGTAATCCCTGCAATTTGGGCTGCCACATCCTCCAGCATCCCCAGGCTCCCCCGGGGTTTTGTGAGCTGATCCAGCCTCTCCCGCGCCTTCGCCCGCGCCTCGTCACAGATTTCTCCGATCTTCCCAATCGTGCTCTCCAGCAGCAAAGCAAACCCTCCCATGTTAAAAAAATTAATCATAAAAAAGCATCATAAAAAGTCCCCAACCATTCCGTTTGGGGACTTTGCCATCATCCCGCAGTTTTTCCCTTATCCCGTAAGGGAAATCCGGCTGACAGGCAGGTCTCCTGGCTCGCAGTTCATCCTCCCCCACCCTTCCCAGGCCGGTGGGCCGGCCCGGTGGCTACCCTGGGTTTGTTCCTGCTTACAGTGGCGGGACCGCTCAGGATTTTCACCTGATTCCCTATTCTCCCGTCTTGCGGGCACCTGTCGCCCTGTTCATCTCTCCACTTTTCCCTGCCACGTAAGAATAACACAACCACCAGTAAATTTCAAGATCCGGTGAGGCGCCGGAGATCGTACCACAAGGGGCTGGCGTTAAAGATCGATGAGTAGCAGCCGCTGATCACCCCGATCAGCATTGTCACCATAAAGGACCTGATCGTCACTCCCCCGAAGATGATCAGCACCACCAAACAGAAGATTACGGTCAGGACGGTGTTGATGGAGCGGGCCAGGGTTTGGATGATGCTGTTGTGAATCACTTCATCAAGGGGTTCTTTTTTCCGCTGGGCCAGGTTTTCCCGGATCCGGTCGAAGATGACAATAGTATCGTTAATGGAATAACCCACTATGGTCAAAAGGGCGGCAATAAAGGCGCCGTCCACCTCCAGCCAGAGCAGGGAAACCAGACCTACCGTCACCAGAATATCGTGCAGCAGGGCGGCAATTGCTGCCAGGGCAAAACGAAACTCGAACCGGATTGTGATGTAAATGATCATCAAAGCAAAGGCAATTACCAGAGATAAAATGGCTTTATTTCTGAGTTCTTTGCCGATCGCGGGCCCAACCTTTTCATTCCTCAACAGCTCCAGGGCTCCCACCTTCTGTTCCAGGCCTTTGAGCAGCCTGTCGCTCTCCTCCTGGGTAAGGTCACGGGTGCGGATGAGAACTGCATTTCCGGCAGTGGTTTGGACCCTGCCACCCTCGGCCAGACCCAGTTCAGAGAGCACGGCCCGGACCTCCCCTGAATTCACGGGGCGCTGGAACCTGATCTCAATAAGGCTCCCCCCGGTAAAATCAATCCCGTAATTCAGCGGCTTCCCCAGAACATGCCACTTTGCAAAAAAAGAGAGCAACCCTGGAATAATTACCAGGAGCGAGAGGAGATACCAGAACTTGCGCAGTTTGATTAAATTCATAAAATCTGAGCCTCCCCAAATCAGGCACCGTAAGCCTTAGGATTCAGCACCAGCCGCGACCGCGCGATCGAATGCAAAACAAAACGGGTGAATGTGATCGCTGTAAACATGCTGGTTAAAATACCAATGCTTAAAGTCACGGCAAAACCCCGGATGGGACCGCTACCAAAGTAGTACAGCACTGCCGCCGCAATCAGAGTCGTAATATTGGCATCCAGAATGGTGCGGAAGGCATGGTGGAAGCCGGCGTCAATCGCAGCACGGAGAGTCTTTCCCGTTCTTAACTCTTCTTTGAGGCGCTCGTAGATAATGATGTTGGCATCCACCGCCATCCCGACGGAGAGGATGAAACCGGCAATTCCCGGCAGGGTGAGTGTTGCTTTAATTAAAAGGAAAACCCCGATTACGATCAAGCCGTAAACGATCAGCGAAAGGTCGGCGACCAGACCCGGGAGCCGGTAATAAAGCACCATGAAGATAAAAATGAGCGCAACCCCGATGATCCCGGCCCGCAGGCTCCGATCCAGAGAATCCTTTCCCAAAAGAGGCCCAATGCTCCGCTTTTCCATCAATTTAACCTTGACGGGGAGAGCGCCGGAGCGCAATAAAACCGCCTCCCGCTGGGCCTCCTCCAGGGTCTGGTACCCTCCCCTGATCACCGCATCGCCCGTTGTAATCGGCTCATCCACAACAGGAGCAGTCAAGAGTCTATCATCCAGGTAAATGGCGATCCTCTTTTTGACATTTGCCGTTGTGACCTGACCGAAAATTCTTGCCCCTTCTTTGTTAAACTTCAGGAGAACCTCGGGTTCGTTTGTGTTAGGGTTCAACTGGGCACGGGCATCTTTCAGATCCTTTCCCGTCAGAACGGTTTTCCCGTCCTCGGTTTTAAATTCCAGATGGGCGGTGCGCCCGATCAAGCGAACTGCCTCCTCCGGATCCCTGACTCCCGGCAATTCCACCACAACCCGCCTCGCGCCTTCTTTTTGAATGAGGGGCTCGGTAACACCCAGGGCATCGACCCTGTTCCTGATGATGCCGATGAGCCTGGTGATCGAATCCGAAGTCACAGGAGCATCAGGGGTGGAAACCGCCTCGTAAACGACATGAACGCCTCCCTTGAGATCGAGCCCCAAACGCCTCTGCAGCTGCGCTGCCAGGGGCCTCGCGGAAAAAACAGCAACACAGAGGATGAGCAGCACCAGGAACAAAAGTTTCCCCGTTTCCAGCCAGTTGATGGGGGCTGCCTTTTCCCCGGTTCCTTTTGCTTTCACAATTTCCTCACCTTCCCCCAGTTTAAAGGAGTCTGTTCCCGTTTATTTGAAGGCCAAACCTGCAACCTAAAAAATTGGCAGCGCGCCGGCACATCAGCATGCGGGTGAGAAAGATTTCAAAGTAGTCCATTACAGGGCTGACCCTGGAATCGATCTCTAATTCCAGAATGATCGCCCTTTTTCCTTCTTCAACCCGCAAAAAAGAGCGCTCAACAGCAAAATTGACCCGGTCGTGAATATCGAAGCTGCTGCGCTCCGGATTCCTGACCCGCGTCCGGTGGACGTCGGACTTATCTGCAAGAATCAGGGCAGCCGCGACATTGCTGACGGGCTGTCCTGTCTGCTCGTCATGGTTTCCAATGGCAGCAACAATTGTGCTGACCTCTTCGGGATCCATTCCCAGCCTGTTCAAGATAAAATAAGCAAGAACGGCTCCCGACCAGTGGTGACCGTTCCTGTTCACAACATTTCCGATATCGTGAAGGTACCCCGCAATGGCAGCCAGTTCGGCCTCCCGCTGGGGGTAGCCCAACCTTTTCATAACGTTGTAAGCGATGCTGGCCACCAGATTCAGGTGCCGGAAACCGTGCTCGGTGTACCCCATAATTCCCAGATTTTCATTTCCCACGCGAATCAGGGTATCCACGCAGCTGTCCTTTTTAACATCATCTAATGTGACCAGATGCTTATGCACTTCCTCTTCTCCTCGTGAACCCAAGATCGCAGAGCATAATATTCGCCCTTTATCAGCAGAATCCTTTCTTCAGCACACTTTATTTCTCGTTTGCATCCGCCACTTCTGAAAAAGCTGCTGCCTGGTTTGCAAACGCTGAATCGTGCTCAGGCCCAGGCTCAACTTAATGGCTTCGTCAACCCGAGCCATCACCTGAGCATCAGGGTGTCCTAAAAAATTATCTCTCCGAAAGCATGCCTTGTCTACAGTTCTTATCTGGGTAAACAGGGCCACATGATCCGTCGCCAGACCGACGCCCCCTCCTGCTTCTAAAACCACTCCCAGCAAAAGGTGCTTCAGTTGAAGGTTGGGATAAAGGGGGACAACGATTACCGAATTGCAGAAGCGGTTGCCGATGTCGTTCTGAATTACGAGAACGGGCTGCCTGATTTTCTCCCCGTTCCCGTCGGTTCCCAGTTCTATCAGGAAAATGTCGCCCCGTTCGATGTAGAAACCGTCCCTGGTAACGATCACCGCCGCCCCTCCCCTGCATCCCTGACAATCTTCAAAAGAAGTCTGTTTTCTCCATCTTTCCAGCAATCTTGAGCACCGCTCAAAAAGCGCGCGATCTTCAAGTAATCAGACTTCAACCGTCTTTTCCGGATCTCCTCCAGGCACCAGAACTGCCAGGCTTTTAAGATCTTCTTCCAACCAGGTCTCAACCCAATCTCCACCCTGATCAACTCCTTGGCAGGCTTTTTACCATATATTGGACAAGAATTCAGGCGTTCCTGCCGCGGCATTTGTCTCATTTCCGGTTATTTTGTTGAATTATCCGATTCGTAAAATCCTCCCGCAACTCTTCAAAACGATCTTCCCAAAGAGCCCGGCGGATTCTCTTCATAAGATTCAGGGTGAAGTAAAGGTTGTGGATCGTCAGGAGACGGTGGCCCAGAATTTCCCCCGCTTTAAAAAGATGCCTCAGGTAAGCCCTTGTAAAATTCCGGCAGGTATAACAGCCACACCCCGGCTCTACAGGTTGAAAGTCGTCCGCATACTCCGCGTTCCGGACGACAACCTTGCCCCAGGCAGTGAGGGCCGTTCCGTTGCGCGCCACCCTGGTCGGCAGGACGCAGTCAAAAAGATCAAACCCCCGGAAAACCCCCTCCAGCAAGCAATCCGCACTTCCCACACCCATCAGATACCTGGGCTTATCCTCAGGAAGAAAAGAAACAGTATATTCCAGAATCTCGTACATCACGTCTTTCGGTTCCCCCACACTGAGCCCGCCAACTGCGTAACCTGCAAAATCGAGCGCGGTCAGGGCGCGGGCAGACCTTAAGCGCAGCTCCGGAAAGACGCTCCCCTGTACGATTCCGAAAACCGCCTGGCCGGGAGGGGGCGAAACGCGGCGGCACCTTTCCGCCCAGAGTGTTGTTCGATCCACGGCGTTCAAGGCTTCCTCGTAAGAGCACGGAAAAGGAGGGCATTCATCAAGGACCATCGCAATATCGGAACCAAGAATTGCCTGAACTTCCATCACCTTTTCGGGGCTGAGGAAATGGTGCGAACCATCAAGATGAGAACGGAAGTGAACACCTTCATCGCTCACCTCCCGCAGGGGGGCAAGGCTGAAGACCTGATACCCGCCGCTGTCGGTTAGAATGGGCCCTCTCCAGTTCATAAAGCGGTGCAGTCCTCCGGCCGCCCGGATAACCTCCGGCCCCGGCCTCAGATACAAGTGGTAGGTATTGCACAAAATCATTTCCGCACCCAGATCCCTTACCTCTTCCGGAGTCAAGGTTTTGACTGTCGCCTGGGTGCCAACGGGCATAAACGCCGGGGTGTGGACAATCCCCCTTGCGGTGTGGAGTCTTCCCAGACGCGCCCCGGTTTTCCTGCATTTTTTGAGCACCTCAAAATGAAACGACCCCATCCGGGCAGCCCCCTCACGGAAGCAAAAATTTCAGATAATTAACATTGCGTCACCGTAGCTAAAAAAACGGTACCTGCGAGCTACGGCTTCCTGGTAGGCGTGCAGGACGCGCGTCCGCCCCGCAAAGGCGCAGACAAGCATCAAAAGGGTAGAACGGGGGAGGTGAAAATTTGTAATCAGTCCGTCGATGATGCGAAAACGGTAACCAGGATAGATGAACAGGCGCGTCCAGCCTTCGCCGGCTTTTACATAATCACCCTCAGCGGCGGTTTCCAGGACCCTCACCACGGTGGTGCCGACGGCAATCACGCGGCTTCCCCGCCTCCGGGCCGCGTTGATCAGGCTCGCCGCCCCTTCTTCCAGCTTCCAGTATTCCGCGTGCATCTGGTGCCTCTCTACCTCTTCGACGCGGACAGGACGAAAGGTTCCCAAGCCCACGTGGAGCAGCGTGCGGACAAGGTGAACCCCTTTCTGCTCAATCTTGTGAAGCAATTCGGGAGTAAAGTGGAGTCCTGCCGTAGGCGCGGCAACTGAACCCGGCACCCGGGCGTAAACAGTTTGATACCGCGCTTGGTCTATTTTTTCAGGTTTTCTCTTGATATAGGGAGGAAGAGGGACCTCTCCGATTCGGAACAGTTTTTCCCAAAAAGCAGAGGCATCGGAAAATTTCAGCATCCTCCCCCCCGCTTCCGTCCGCTCCCCTACTTCCGCCTGAAGCTCCCCATCTCCAAAAACCAGGGTCAGACCCGGACGGGCGCGGCGCCCGGGCCGCACCAGCGCTTCCCAGAGGCCCGGCTCCTTCTCATTTAACAGCACAACTTCCAGCCGCCCCCCGGTGTCGGCCCTCCTTCCGATCAGGCGCGCGGGAAATACTTTGGTCTCGTTAAGCACCAGGACATCGCCGGGCGCGAGATAGTCCGGCACCGCCGAAAAAACGGTGTGGAGGATTTCACCGGTGTTCCGAAATAAAACAAGGAGACGGGAGCCCTCTCGTTCGGGGGCAGGGTACTGGGCAATGAGTTCCAGAGGAAGATAGTAGTCGAAATCGCTTACCTTCACAAGAAGCAAATCTCCCCGGTATCAGAATCCATAATTCCCGACAATTTGGAGGTTCCCGTTGTTTTTTCCCTGATTATAATAAAGTTCCAAGATTTCACGGTAAGTATACCCCTGAACCGCGAGGCCCCGCGCTCCCCACTGGCTCAAACCCACTCCATGCCCGTACCCCCGCCCGGCAAAGACCAGCCTTTCAAACGAGCTGCCTGAAGAGTTCAGCCTGCCCCCCCGGCCGATCACGCAAAAGTCTCCCCGATCCTGGAAAGAAACCAGCCGGTCCCCTTTTCTCAGGATCCAGACCCCGGGCTCCGCAAGGGCCTGCACCTCCCCCTGTGCGTTCAAGACCCGGAGGCCTCCTTCAAAAGAAAGATCAAACAGGGTGCTCTTAAGGCCGAAGGGGGCGCGGATTCCATCTCTGTAAAAACTCTTCACCCCTTCACTCCCGATAATCGTAACTTCGGTCACCCTTCCCGAGACGGTGCGCGTTCCCGGGAGAAACTCCCTGCGCAACTTGCCCGTCACAGGATCCCGGGTCACCGTGGTGCGGCAGCGGGAGACCCGAATCTCCCTGATCCTGCCGATACCCAGCTTTGCCTCCAAATCCTTCCGCTCCACAGTTTTCGTCCAGCGGTAGGTGCCGGCGGCCCAACTCCCGTAAGTTTCCGCGTAGGCGTCAGCCGGGCTGGGGACGCCCCTCAAATAGGGAAGGGCCTCCAGCCAGACGTTCTCCGAATCTTCGGTGTGACCCCCGGCATTGGCATGAAAGAACGCCCTCACCAGTGTACCAAGATATTCAAGCACCTCCCCCCTCGTTCTCTCCACCGCTTCCACGACAGGGTTTTTCCCGTTTACGGCATATGCAGCCTCCCCGGTGTATCCACCGTAAACCTGGGTGGCTGCGTCCTTCCCCACATCATACCAGGGGTTGAGGCCCTTCATAGCAAGGGCATAAGAACGGGAAACAACCGCCTGGGCGCAGTACGCCTCAGGAGCAGCTCCCCCTCCCATCTCTCTTCCCACCACACCGTAAAGATATCTCTCGAGATCGATCAGGTTAACCACCAGGAGCCTGCCGCCGAGATTTTGCACAACCAGGTCCCCCCGGTACTGGACCCCCTTGTATGCAAAGAGATTGAGCTGCTCCTTCTCTTTTGCCTGCAAGAGGAGGGGTCCCTGAAAGGGCTCGGCCCTCGTTAAGCCGCCCCCCTGAACCAAAAGCGCGGTCCCGGAGGCGGTCACGGACCAGGTCTCGCCCGGCGCAGGAGCGCCCAGGGAAATGCCTGAGGCCCCGTCAACCAGAGCATAACCCCCCTGCACCACATTGAACACCGCAGCCGGAACCCCCTCATCAAGGGCGACCCGGATGAGAGGGGCTTCCGCGGCCGCTGCCCGGTCGGGATTCGCGAAAATGCAGATGGCAGTCAGCACAAAGAGACAGAACAGGGCCAGGTGTTCCCTCCGCATCTCCATTTCCACCCCATCCTTATTTGCTGGTGAATTTCACCTTTAACTTCTGCAACCGATTTTTAAAATCCTGCTCCCAGACTTCCCCTCTTTCCTCCCCGAAAAAAGCCGCTTTCCTCGTATTTAAAACAAAAGAGCTGTTCGCGATTCTGGTGCAACCGGCCAGGCCCCCTGCCCCCAACCGGTATGCAAAAACAGTAGCCATACCTTTTTCGCGTGGTTTATACTTTAAACAAAGAAACCCTGGGTGAGGTGCAGCCATGGGGCTGATTGACGAACAGGTCCTCCAGGCAAAAAACGGAGACCTCCGGATGCGCAATCAATTGCTCGAAGCCCACCAACCCTTTATTCATAAAACCGCCAGTTCAATCTGCAAGAGACACCTGAACTGGGGAGAAGATGACGAGCTTTCAATCGCCCTCCTGGCCTTCAACGAGGCGATTGACAGTTTTAAGCTTAAATACGGGGTCCCCTTCCTGGCGTACGCCAGGCTCGTCATCAGGAGCCGCCTGGTTGATTTCTTCCGGCGCGAAGCTCGGGAGCGCGCTTCGAGTTTAACCAATCTTGACTTTGAAGCCGAACTTCTGCCAGGGGAAAAGGAGAACGCATGGGAAAAGTTCGCGGAGGAGGTTGCAGCAAGGGAACGGGAGGAAGAACTGCTCCAGTACGAAGAGGAACTGAAAACATATGGGGTGGAACTCAAAGACCTCGTCCGAACTTCGCCCAAACACCGCGACTCCCGGGCGCTTCTCCAGAAAATTGCCAGAACCCTGGCCGGGGACGGGGAGCTCTTCCGGTATCTCCAAGCCCAGAAGCGCCTTCCCGTTCAGGCGCTCTGCAACCTGGGCAACATCAGCCGGAAAACCCTGGAGAAACACCGTCCATATATTATCGGACTGGCTTTAATCTACCGTAAGTCTGATGAGTACATTTACCTTGCTTCTTATCTCAAAGCCTCGCAAGCCCCGACATCCTGAGGGAGGAGTTCATTATGGGAGAAATTAAAGGAATGCTGGTGAAAAAAGAATCCCGTTCCAGCATCATTCTGACGCCGGACGGGGAATTCATCCGGGTGCCCTATGCTTTTCCGGAGAACCGTCCCGGCGCCGAGGTGATCTGCAGACCCGGGCCGGCCAGGCACCTCCGCCTGGCAAGCCTTGCAGCGGCCCTCCTGGTTGCTCTGCTCACCTGGCAGCTTTTCTGGACTTTTCTTCCTCAGGCTGCCGCTTATGTCTCCCTGGATTTCGGGCCCAGCCTTGAGCTTGCTCTTAACGAGAAGGGTGAAATTATTAAAGCCCGTTCTTTAAATCGCGAGGGGGAAGCTCTGATTGCCAAACTGGCCCTCCGGGGCAGCGATCTCAAACAGGGGCTGACCCTCATCCTCGCAAAAGGGCTGAAACCCGAGTCGCCCGAACCCGTGCTCTGCACTTTTACCCCGGGCCGGGCAAAAGAAATCCCTCCCGGATTCCAGGCTCAAGTGATGGAGACCATCAGCCGGGTGCTGGAGGCCCAGCCTGTTTCCGTGCCCTATCAGGTCAAAGCAATTTCCCCCCGGGTCCGGGTGGAAGCCCAACAAAAAAGAATTTCGCCGGGCAGGTACCTCCTGCACCTGGAAGCTCAAAAAAAAGGGATAACAATTTCTCTTCCGGAGTTGAGGGAAGAAAAGTGGTCAATCCTGACCCGGAAACATCAAGATGCTCTCAACCATCTCCTCCAGGCTGTTCCTTCCGGGCAGCCGGACTCCCCGGGCCGCCAACCCTCAGGAAATACCGGGAAACAATTCCCTTCACTCCCGCCGGGGGAGGAGAAGGTTAAACCTTCAAAGGAAAAGACTCCGTTGCTGCCCCATTCAGAAGATTCAGAAGAAAACGGGCGCGCCGCGCAGGAACGTGTCGCGCCTCCGACCGGGATTTCAGCGGCGCCAGAAGAACAAATTGAGGAACAAGGTCAGAAGGAGGCTCAAGAGCAAACAGGTAACAAGCGGGAAGTAAAAGGTAAAATTTCCCCGCTGCACAAAAAGATCCCCGGGCAGCCTGCCCAGCGGCGCGATCTTGCCCAATAAGAGGAGGAAGCCTCCGCCCAAAAAAAGGAGAACTCCGAAGACCATCAACATTTTCGCAATTGCCGCGAGGTTATCCATTCTTTCTCACCTCTGCGTACCGTTCTCTTTCGCTGAAAAGGCACCCGCAGTACTGCTGGCTGTAGAGGCCCATCTCGCGCGCCTTGCGCCGGCCCTCCCGGTAGCCGGACCGCCAGTCGAAATAAAGAAAGGGGACTTTGAACTCCTGCGCAGCCTCCTCTCCAGCCTCCTGGATCAGCTCATGTTTCTGCCACGGGCTCACCAGGAGGGTTGTGGTGAAACCCTCAAAACCCTCCTCCCGGGCGCGTTTTGCGGCTTCTTTCAGGCGCAACAGGTAGCAAAAACGGCAACGCTCCGCTTCGCGAAAAACGACTTCCCGGAAATAGACCTCAGGCCGGTAATCTTCCTCAAAGCAAAGAGGAAGTTCAAGCTGCCGGGCCATTTCCCGGGCGGCTTCCCGGCGCCTAAAATACTCCTGGTAGGGATGGATATTGGGGTTGGCAAAAAACCCGGTAACTGGATAGCCCCGTCTGCGGAGATCCTGAACAGGGTAAAGCGCGCAGGGTCCGCAGCAAACGTGCAGTAAAACCTTCATTTTTTATTCTCCTCCGGAAAAAGAGCTGCCTGCCGAAGGGAAGGGGATGCCCCCGAATGCGGGTAGCTGATGCCCAGGTGGGCGTAGGCGGAGGGAGTTGCCACCCGGCCCCGGGGCGTCCGCTGCAGGTAACCCATCTGCAGAAGATAAGGTTCATAAACATCCTCGATGGTTCCGGGCTCCTCCCGCGCCGCGGCGGCCAGGGTATCCAGGCCTACCGGGCCCCCCTGGAATTTCTCGATGACCGTTGTCAGCAGAATCCGGTCAACCTTATCGAGCCCCGCCTCATCAACCTCCAGCCGCTCCAGGCCCGCCCTTACAAGATCCAGGGAAATCCGTTTGGTGCCTGCAACCTCCGCAAAATCACGAATCCGGCGCAAGAGGCGGGTTGCAATCCGGGGGGTCCCCCGCGCCCTTCCGGCGATTTCCCAGGCCCCCTCCTCCTCCAATTCGATCCCCAGCAGAGAGGCGGCCCTGGTCACGATCTGAAAGAGATCCTCCTTTGGGTAGTAGTCAAGCCTCAAAATAATCCCGAAACGATCCCGGAGCGGCAGGCTGACAAGTCCCGCCCGCGTGGTTGCTCCGACCAGGGTGAAAGGAGGAAGGTCGATCCGAAGGGACTTCGCTCCGGGCCCCTTTCCGATGATGATGTCAAGGCGGAACTCCTCGAGGGCGGGGTAAAGGATCTCCTCCACAACCCGGGGCAGCCTGTGAATCTCGTCTATAAAAAGGACTTCGTTGGGTTCAAGATTCGTAAGAAGTGCTGCCATGTCGCCCGGGCGCTCCAGAGCCGGCCCCGAAGTGGGGTAAAGACGCACCCCCAGTTCCTGGGCGATGATGTGGGCAAGAGTGGTCTTGCCCAAACCAGGCGGCCCATAAAGCAGGACGTGGTCCAGCGCCTCCCCGCGCATGATTGCCGCACGAATAAAAACCTCGAGGTTTTCTTTGATCTGGGACTGCCCTATGAAATCCCGGAGCAGGCGAGGTCTTAAGGAAATATCCCCTTCCCCATCCTGCGGCAGGCGCGCCGCGGAAACAATTCTCTCCTCCATAACGCCTTTACTCCTCCCCCTTGCCTAATACCCTGAGGGCATCCCGTAAAAGTTCGGGTGCAGAGGCAGTTGATCTGCTTTCTTTTAATTTTTTTAATACCTGGTCGGTCTCCTGACGGCTGTAGCCAAGAGCCAAAAGAGCCTGAGAAACCTCCCCAAAAACCGGCGGAGCGCAGGAGGGCCCTCCCTGCTCCCCTTGCGCAAGCTGGCCCGGAAGCTTCCCCTTAAGCTCGAGGATGAGCCGCTGCGCGCACTTTTTTCCGACTCCCGGGACCCGGAGGAGCCCCTCAAGATCACCCTGGGAGACCAGGGAAAAAAGCTCTTCCCCCGGCAGGGTATCCAGGATCGTCAGGGCAAGACGGGGGCCGATCCCGGGTATCTTCAGCAGGAGACGAAAAAGCATCCGGTCCTGGGGAGTGAGGAAACCGTAGAGCTGGAGGCACTCCTCCCGGACGTACAGGTGTGTGTGCACCGCAACCTCCTGCCCGGGAGAGGGAAGGCTCCCGATTACACCCGAAGGAACGAAGACTTCATACCCGATCCCGTGCACATCAAGGGTAATCCGGTTTTCCTCGATGCAGACGAGATTCCCCCGCAGAAAAGAGATCATCGGCCTTCCCCCAGTGTTACCCGATCCTGGTATTGCTGCAGGTAATGGTGGCAGAGGGCCGCCGCCAGGGCGTCGGCGGCGTGATCGGGCCGGGGGAGTTCTGGAAGCTTCAGGATGATCTTCAGCATCCGCCGCACCTGCTCCTTGCCGGCCCGCCCGTAGCCCGTAATCGCCTGCTTAATCTGCAGGGGTGTATAGGTATAAACCTCAAGGCCGCTGTGAACAGCAGCAAGCATAATCACACCCCGCATGTGGCCGACCGCAAGGGCCGTCCTGGTATTCCGGTTAAAAAATACATCTTCAAGCGCCATTGCGTCCGGTTGATAGCAGGCACAAATTTCTTCCAGCCTTTTATAAACACCGGCCAGCCGGGAGGGAAATTCACCTTTGCTGTCAACCTTTATTGTACCATAATCGATCATCTCGATCTGCCTCCCCTTGATTTTTAAAACCCCGTATCCTGTTGAAACTACCCCGGGGTCGATTCCCAGGATAACCATGCCAATCCCTCCCTCTTGTTTAAATTCTTTCCTGAAACGCCTGTTCCTGCTTAAGTCCTGGAAGCTTCCAGAAAAAACCACCGGGGAGACAGGAAAGCCCTCAAGGGACACCACCAGGAGATGTACAGGCACTTTGAGGAGTTCTCCGCGCTGATGAAAAATCATTCGCCTCCGGGAACACCATGTTTAAGAAAATCATGCCCGTGCTCAAACTTCAGCTTAAACTTCAGAGGAAATTTTTTTGCAAATATATTCCGCAACCTTACGCGACCGGGTCTTCCCGGCGCTGCAGTGGACAAGAACGGGTTTGGGCAGGGCTTGAAAGACCTGCCAGGCTTGTTCGAGACTTTTCTCCAGGGCCTCCCATCCCTCGGGGTGGTGCTCCGGATCCTCGATCGAGAGATGGGCCACCCCGAAGGCATTCTGGCGGTAGTAGTCCAGCAACCCCCCGGGCACATCTTCGTAGTAGCAGGCAAGATCGTCCTCATCCAGCAAACAGATGATGGACCGGACTCCCATTTCCCTCACCACTTCAAGCCACCGGTCAACAACCTCCCGGGGGACCTTTGCCTCTCGACCCAATTCCCGCCCCGGGCGCGCCGACTTCGCCAGAACACCGGAAATCACCCACTCGGGGCCCATTCTGGTACTCACCCCTTCCGTTGTAATGATGTTGCTCCGGCGTTTCTTGATGCGGGCGGCCGTAATCAACTACGCCCCAGGTCTAGTCAAAAATCCTCCGCTCAAGTTTGCTCATCCTGAATGCCCCCTGTCAGGTTTCAAGCTAAGTATACCAGGATTTTAAAGGCCAGACCAGTTCGCACCTGGCCGGCAATGAGTTTTTTTATTTACAGAGGGAAGCCGCCGATGCGGGCAAACGGGCGGCAACTCACCAAAAAGAGACAAAAAAGGCGGCAACACCGCGCCGCCACAAAAGGCCCTGAAGCCTTGATTTTCCTGGTGCCGAAGGTGGGAGTCGAACCCACACGGGGTAGGGCCCCAGCGGATTTTGAGTCCGCCGCGTCTGCCAGTTCCGCCACTTCGGCACTGAGCCTTAAAATATTCCTTTGAAGGCTGTCAAGCATATTATACCCGACCCCCCTCTCTTTTTCAAGGGTTTTCAGCCTGAAGGAGGCGGTTCAAAGGATCTCTGAATGCGCAGAAAGCGAACACAAAATAACTCTGATTAATTAATCTTTCAGGGGGAAATTCGATGTGCTATACTTTACAAGAGAGCAAGAAAGCTTCAAGAAAGGATGACCTGGAAGTGCCCGAGAGTCTGCATCGAAGTCGTTCAGCCCGCTACATTAACATCGCCGTAGACATTGCCACCAGGATCGTAAGGGGTGAGTATCAGGAGGGGCAGCGGATCTTCGGCCGTTCCTCTCTTGCGGGAAGGTACAGCGTCTCGCCCGAAACAATCCGCCGCGCCCTTGCCATTTTAGAAGAAAGAGGAATCGTGGAACTCCACCCCGGAGTCGGGGTCACGGTACGGTCCCCGGCAGCTGCAGAAAACTACCTGGCGGAATACGGCCAGCGCCAGATCCTAGCAGACATCCAAAAGCGCCTGTACACATACCTGGAAGAGAGAAGCAGACTGGATTTAGAAATCGCCCGCCTTACAAACGAACTCCTGGATTATACCTTTAAAATGGCAACACGCCTTCAGCGAATTCAGGAGTTCCGGGTGGAAAACAACTCCCCACTGGCAGGAAAAAGCCTGGAGGATGTCCAGTTTCGCGCCCGCACAGGAGGGACGGTCCTCGCAATCCAGCGCAACGGCAAAGAAATCGTTTCACCTGAAGCCCATACAGTCATCCAGCCGGGCGACATCCTCATTGTCATCGCCCCCCCGGAGGCAATTGAACATACCAGAGAACTGAATCTCACTCCGGTTACAGGGCTCTCGCCCGCACTAACCGAACCCCGGGATTCGAGCTTCCGGGATTAAGGGCTTCTTTTGGAAAGGGAGTCCGCAGGCTATTTTGTGTTATAATTACAGCAAGAGCCTGCATAGATAGGACTAGAAACCACCAGATTTCCCAGGGTTGCGGAGGAAGGAAAATGCCGCTCAGAGAGACAGAAGCTCACCAGCTAAAAAAAAGCAAAAAGAGGAAATTAAAGTTCTCCCGGGTCGCGCTTCTTATCCTGCTGTTAACGGGCCTCAGCCTTTTAGGTGTAGGCTGCGGCTACTTTGCCGGGGCAATTGCAACCCTGCCGGCTTGGGACCCTGCAAAGCTGGCCGGCAGCGAATCCACAGTTATTTACGATAAGTACGGACGTCCTGCTGCCAAGGTATTTGCCGAGGAAAACCGCACCCCGGTTCCCCTTGCCGAACTCCCCCCCTACCTCCCTGCTGCTTTCATCGCGGTAGAAGATGAACGCTTCTATGAACACTTTGGAGTTGACATAAAGGCGATCGGACGCGCCCTGATTGCCAATATCAAAGGAGGAATCGGAACAGAGGGGGGGAGCACGATCACCCAGCAGCTTGTGAAAAACGCCTTCCTCAGCTCTGAAAAAACATTCAAGCGCAAAATCCAGGAGGCGATTCTCGCCCTGGAAGTTGAGCGCCGCTACTCAAAAGAAGAGATTCTCGAATTCTACTTGAACCGGATTTACTTTGGAAACGGCGCTTATGGCATCCAGACAGCAGCCCAGCTGTATTTTGGCAAAAACGCGAAGGAGCTCTCCCTTGCAGAAAGCGCCATGCTGGCAGGGATCGTTAAGAGCCCCAATAATTACAACCCCCTCAGCAACCCGGAACTGGCAAAACAGCGCCAGGAACTTGTGCTCGACCTTATGGTCGAGCACGGCAAGATCACCCCTCATGAAGCTGCACGCGCGAAAGCCGAAAAGTTAAAACTCAACGAAGGGGCGCTCACAAATACGTACCGCTATCCTTATTTCACCGACCACGTCATCAGCGAAACAGAAGCGATTCTCCAGCAGCAGGGCCTGACGCGGGAGGCAAGCCAAAACCTGGTATTCCGGGGTGGCCTGAAAATTTATACATCTCTGAATACCCAGGTCCAGCAGAAAATGGAAGAGGTTTTCGCAAACGATTCTTACTTTCCCCCAGATCAAAACAGACAACAGGTGCAGGGAGCAATGGTGCTCCTGGATCACCACAACGGAGAAATTCAGGCTCTTGTAGGAGGGCGCAAGCGCGGCGGCTCCCAGCTCCGCTCTTTCAACCGGGCGACCCAGGCCAAACGCCAGCCTGGCTCCGCCATCAAGCCGATAGTGGTTTATGTTCCCGCCCTGGAAAAGGGATATACAACAGCCCTGGTTCTTGACGACGTGCCGGCAACCTACGGCAGTAAAACATTTTACAACTATGACGGCAGATACCGGGGTTTAATTCCGATGCGCGTCGCGGTCCAGTGGTCCATCAACACCTATGCCGTAAATCTCCTTCACCTCATTGGGGTTGATTACGGATACGAATTTGCTAAAAAACTGGGAATAACAAGCCTCGACCCCGTACGCGACCGGTACCTCTCCCTGGCCCTGGGAGGGATCACCTACGGGATTTCTCCCCTGGAAATGGCGGGAGCATACGCGGCCTTTGCAAATCAGGGAATTTACATCCCCCCCCATGCAGTAAGGAAAATCGAGGACCGGAATGGGAACGTCCTTTACGAAGCCCATCCTCAACAGCGCGTCGTGATGTCGGAGCAAACAGCCTACATCATAACTGATTTGCTCCGCACTGTAGTCAGAGCGGGAACCGGAAGAAGGGCCCAGTTAAACCGCCCGGTCGCAGGAAAAACAGGTACCACCTCGGGGGACGTAGACGCCTGGTTCGTGGGCTACACCCCGGAGTTCACGGCAGCAGTCTGGATGGGATTCGACAAAGAAGAGGGAATGAAGGGGGTTTACGGAGGGAATTTTCCGGCCCAGATCTGGCAAACAGTGATGCAAAAGGCAACCGCGGGTCTCCCAATCCGGGAGTTCCGGCAGCCCCCCGGCCTTGTGCGGGCTACGGTCTGCGGCAAATCCGGGCTTCTCCCAAATGCCTTCTGCCCCGAAAGCGACCTGATCAGCGAACTGTTTGTGCAGGGGACGGTGCCAACCCAAACCTGCAACGTCCACGTCCGGGCAGAAATCTGCCCCGACTCCGGACAGCTGGCGGGTCCTTACTGCCCAAATCGCATCAGTGGAGTTTTTCTAAAAAGACCAAAACCCTACGGAAAAGTAAAACCGGAAGACGCGCGGGAGGAGTTGCCCACCCAGGTCTGCACGGTGCATGGGAGCGGAATCGGACCGGAGCAAAAGGTCAGGGTTAAAGTCTGCACCGACCCGCGGCACAACGGAATTCCGTATTTAGCGAATCAACCTGGACTGCTTGAAACAGGAGGGTGCCCTCCCGAATTTGTAGAGGAGCGGGAATACCCGGCCGGCGAGGTTCCGCAGCTGCGCTGCTCGCTTCCAGATCACCAGGTAAAGAAAACAGATCTTTTAAATCTTCCCTTCATCCGGAACCAGGGTAGCCAGCCCCAGCAAAGGGAACCAAATACCGGGCAGTGGGTGCCCGGCCTGGAAGCACGGAGGAGAGAATCACAGGACTTAACAACGAATTACTAAAACAAACAGGCAGGATCCGAAACCAACGGCGATAGCAGGAAGAATTCGAATAAAGCACCGCCGGGCACTGCTTACTTGAACTCGACGATGGTAACCCCGGCCCCTCCTTCATAGTAACCTCCGGAGCGGTAGGATGCCACAAAGGGGTGTTTGGCAAGGTAGCTGCGGATCGCCTCCCGCAGCGCCCCCGTCCCCTTTCCGTGGATCAGGGAAACCTTGCTGAGGCCGGCTAAATAGGCCGCATCCAGGTATCTATCAACCTTTTCCAGTGCTTCTTCAACCCTGAGCCCCCGGAAATCCAGCTCTGGTGCCACTGCAGCTCTTTGCTCCAGATCCGGCAATCTCCTGGTATCGTCCCGGGGCTTTTCTGTTTTGGGGGCCCTGCGCAGTTCTGTTACAGGGAGGTTCAATTTAAGAACACCAACCTGGACCATTACTTCTCCCTGGGGTGTGGGCTTCTCAAGCACAACCCCCTGCTGCTTAAAGCGGGGGATTTCTACGGTTTCGCCAGGTTTCAAGTCTTCGATCACCTCGCCCGGGGCGAGAAGTCTCCCTTCGCCCGCCTGTTCCTCAATTTTTTCTGCGAGGCCCCGAAGTTTGCTTCTTACCGCCTGGGCGCTCTTGAGTCTTTCCTGAACCCCCAGCCTCTGCTGCTCCCTCAGGGTGCGAATCAACTGCTCCGCCTCCCGGCGTGCGGTGCGAACCAGCTCCCGGGCCTCCCAGGCGGCTTTTGTCAGGACCTCTCTTTCCTTCTCCCGGATTTTTTCTTCTTCCCGCTGAATCTTATTGCGCAGCTGCTCCACTTCGCGGCGCAATTGTTCGGCTTCATACCGGGCTGCGGAGGCAGCGGCCTGGTCCTCTTTGAGATGCTGGATCAACTCGGAAAGCTCGCGCTGCTCCGGCTTCAGGAAGTCCCGGGCACGCGCCACAACCTCCGGAAAAAGCCCCAATCGCCGGGCGATTTCAAAGGCATTGCTCTCGCCCGGAACCCCGATGGAGAGCCGGTAGGTGGGCTGCAGGGTTTTGCTGTCGAACTCAACACAGGCGTTCTCGGCGCGCGGCCTTGCATACGCAAAAATCTTGAGCTCGCTGTAGTGTGTAGTGGCGATGGTCAAAGCGCCCTTCTGCATCAGATATTCCAGGATCGCCATCCCCAGGGCAGCGCCCTGCTCGGGGTCGGTTCCCGCCCCGAGTTCATCCAAAAGCACCAGAGACCCCTTTCCGGCATCCTGAAGGATCCTGACGATATTCTTCATGTGGCCCGAAAAAGTGCTGAGAGATTGCTCGATGCTCTGCTCATCTCCGATATCGGCAAAAACATTCTGGAGAAAAGGAAGGACAGTCCCCTCCTCCGCAGGAATGTGAAGCCCCGCCTGGGCCATGAGGACGAGGAGGCCCACCGTTTTTAAGGCCACCGTCTTCCCCCCCGTATTAGGCCCGGTAATCACCAGGCAGTCAAAGTCCTTTCCCAGCCGGATATCCAGGGGAACCACTTCCCCCTTCAGCAGCGGGTGGCGTGCTCCCCGGAGCACAAGGCAACCCTCTCCGGCAAACTGGGGTTCGCGCCCCTTAAGCCTGATGCTCAAGCGCCCTTTAGCAAAGGCAAAGTCCAGCTTTCCCAGGAGCTCAAGGTTTTTTTGTATTTCCTCGTGGTAAGCAGCCACCAGTCTTGTCAGTTCTTCCAGGATCCGGAATTCCTCCTGCTGGGCAGCCGCCCGCGCAGCTGCCAGTTCGTTCATCAGCCTGACAAGCGGCAGGGGTTCCATAAAGACGGTGGCACCGCTTGCCGATTGATCGTGGATGAGACCGGGGAACTGGTTGCGGTACTCCTGCTTGACAGGGACCACGTAGCGGTCCCCCCGGACGGTAAAGATCGGCTCCTGGAGAAACCTGCTCCACTCCGGCCTGGTGAGGACTTCGTCCAGCTGGGCGCGCGCCCTGGCCTCCAGATCCTTTATCTGCCTCCGCAGGCGGGCCAGGGTGGGAGAAGCCGCATCGGCAATCTCTCCCCCGGGAAGGAGGCACAGATCAATCTTTTCCTGAAGGGGCTTGCACGCTTCCAGACCTGCGGCTCTCTCGCCAAGGTGCGGAGCGCTTTTTTGAAGGCGCGCAAGATCTTTTTTAATTCTTTCCGCCGCCGCCAGCGTATCCCGGCAGAGCAAAAGTTCCCGCGGTTCGAGAACTCCACCGACCACGGCGCGCCTCAGAAAAGGGGCCAGGTCATGAACCCCTTCAAAACTCAAATCCGGCTGCAACCGGAGCACATGAACTGCTTCTGAAGTTTCCGCCTGGCCGCTCAGAACCTCCTCGAAAGACTCGCCTGTTGGTTCCAAATTCTGGACGCGGGGAATCCCCAAGGGGGTGCTGCAGGCAGCCTCCAGCATTTCCTTTATTTTATGGAACTCAAGTTTTTTGAGTGTATACCTATCCATCCAGACCTTCCGCCCCTTCCCCATCTTCATCCAGGACGCCGCGGAAATAGTGGCCCCGGGTCAAACCCAGAGGTGCCAGCCGGGCCAGGCGGTCCCAGGCTTTCCTCCCCCGCTCCTTCTCCCAGCGGCCTGCCTGAATCAAATCACAGGCCTCGCGGTAAATCGCGGTAATTTCCCGGACGAGTTCCGCCCGGTAAAAACGAAGTTCCAGCCTGATGGCGCCGCAGCCACCTCTTAAAATTTCATCAAGGTGCTCAATCAGGCAGAGTTCCCGGGCGTTGTAAAGGGTCATCCGGCAGTTTTCATCCATGATGAGGGGGAAGAGGTATCCCCGGCGGTCCTTTAAATAACACGGGGTTTTCTGACAAACCCGATGACAGCCATTCCCCCCTGAGGTCACCGCCCCCGCTGCGCAGTGTTCGCTGATCATGACAGGAATTGTACCGTGTACCAGCAACTCGAGGAATGTCGTTTCCCGAAAAACAAAATTTTGGAGCTGCTCCCGGTTCAGCTCGGGAGAAAGCGTAAACCGCATCCCACCCAGCTCTAGAAGCAGGAGAACTGCGGCATCGTTAAAAACCGGGATCGAAAAGTCGGTCACAACCGGGAAACTTTTGCGGAGAGCAAGAAAGAGGCCTCCCAGATCACCTGCAAGCACCCCGTCAAAATTAAACTCTTGCGCCCTTTCAAGGCATTCGTTTACGGCTGCCCGGTCCCGCTCCTGCCAGATGCGGGGAAGGATCAGGCAGGCAGCAGCTCCCTGATTCCGGCACAGCGCCGCACCCCGCGCGATCCGTTCCCGGTCCCAGGCTTCCCTTCCCCGGAAAGAAACACCGCCAAAATACAGAACATCTGCACCCCCGGCAAGGGCCGCCTCCAGGCCGGCATAGTCGCCTACGGCAACCGCAAGCAGGGGCCTTCGAGGGGGTTTTCCGGCGGTTCTGGCCCGAATCCTCAACGCGTCCCAAAAAGAAGCTTCCCGGCTGCGAACCTCTTCCGGCAGAACGCGTTCAAATCTCCGAAGCCGGGCCTCCGCGAGGGCAGCAACAAGAGAGCGGCGGACGGCGTTGATTTCGCTCACAGGAAAAATCACGTCCTGCTCGATTTCGCATTCAAGTTCGGCAAGGGCAAAGGGAGTGTTCCCCAGGCGGTCCACCTGGGCCCTTAGCACCTCCGGTGTGAGCGGGTGCTTGAGGGCGCGCTCCCCGATGAGATTACCCTTTACCGCAGCGTGAAGACCTTCGGGATCCCAGGCCTCAAGAAGCAAGGGCTCTCCCTTTCGGGCGCGAACCTTCACAACAATCGGCACCCTCCGCCGCGAGGGCCCGGTAAAAGATTCCCGTGCCAGCCGAATCAACTTCTGATCGTGGGTCTTAAAGACCCGGTCCCCCGGCCTCACAGAAAAAGGAACGCTAAGCTCCACTTCGCTTCCCGGCTCCGCTTCTTTGCGAAAGCTTCCCCGGACGAAAAGGCCGGAAACCGTCATACCCTCCCTTCCCCCTCCTGTCCAGAACTCAACCCCATCTCCGATCCGGAGCGGAAGCCGGGTCCGGAAGGCAACCCTGCCCTCTTTAGGATCTGCCTGAATGACGCGCCCCAGGTAAAGACCGCGGTTGCTGGGCCTGTGGTAGCCCACTAAGGCCTGGCGCGGGTTTCCGTAAAAATACCCGGTGGTGAACCCCCGGTTGAAGATCTGGGCCAGTTCCCGAACCTCATCCGGGCTCACTTCGTAATGCTCAGGGTCCCGGAAGGCCCTCTCAAGGGCGTTCCGGTAGATTCTCACTACTGTTGCCACGTACTCCGGCCGCTTCATCCGCCCTTCAATCTTCAAGGCATCAATGCCGAGCTGAACGAGAGCCGGAAGCTCCCGAAGGAGCATGAGGTCCTTGGGGCTCAGCAGATGTTCACCGGAACAGGCGGCGCCGAGGTTCCTCCCTCTCCCGTCGACTAGAGCGTAAGGAAGCCTGCAGGGCTGGGCGCAGCGGCCCCGGTTTCCGCTCCGCCCCCCCACCAGACTGCTGAAAAGACACTGGCCGGAGTAGCAAATGCAGAGTGCCCCGTGGACGAAGACCTCCAGTTCCAGAGGCGCCTGCCGCCTGATCTCCCGCAAATCCGCAAAAGAGGTCTCCCGGGCGAGGACAACCCGCGCAAAGCCAAGCCCGGCAAGAAACCTGACCCCTGCCGCATTGTGAACGGTCATCTGAGTGCTGCCGTGGAGGGGAAAATCGGGAAGCAGGCTTCTCGCAAACCTGGCCACCCCCAAATCCTGGACGAGCAGGGCATCCACCCCTGCCTGATACAAAAAAAACAGGTAATCGGCCAGCTTCCCGAATTCCCTGTTGTCAACCAGGGTATTAACCGTAACGTAAACCTTCACGCCCCGCACATGGGCGTACCGGAGGGCTTCAGCAAGCTCTTCCCGGGTAAAGTTTTCTGCGTAGGCGCGCGCCCCGAAGGACTTCCCCCCCAAATAAACGGCATCGGCTCCATTTTCTACAGCAGCCCGAAGAGACTGGGGGTCACCTGCAGGAGCAAGCAGTTCCGGCTTCTTTTTTTGCATTATTCTACTTTACAACCTCCACATCGCTGATAATTATCAGTCCCTTTTGCACCGCCTCCTTCACGAGAGGCAAAACCCTGTTAATATTCGCTTCGGTGTCAACAACCTCGATAATGATGGGCAGGTCAACCGACAGGTCCAGGATCCTGCTGGTACGCAGCCTCTTTTCCGGCCCATACCCCTCCATCCCCCGGTAAACGGTTGCTCCGGCCAGGCCGAGTTCCCGGAACTTGAGGACAAGGGCGTGATAAAGGGCATGGCCCTCCCAGTGTTCATTTTCCCCGGTATAAATTTTTAAAAGCTTAGCCGAACCCTTTTCCAGCATTCCTTTTCCTCCTCTACAAAGGGTAAAGTTCTGTTACAAGCAGAAGCCCGCCAGCAAACCCAGCCAACCGGCCCCCAGCCCCAGCAGCACACTCCCAATTGCATAAGCAAAAGCCGTCAAATTTTCCCGATCCTCCAGGAGCTTAACAGTTTCGTAGGCATAAGTGGAAAAAGTCGTATAGGCACCGAGAAATCCGGTTGTCAGGGCGGCCTCCAAAAAAGGTGGAAAGGCTCCCCCTTTAACCGTCCAGGCATAAATCATGCAAAGGAGAAAGGAACCGGTCACGTTCACGAAAAAGGTTCCCAGAGGAAAAGTGCGGCCCCACTTTTCCATGATGGTGCGTCCCGCGTAATAACGTGCCAGTGCACCCGCAACCCCTCCAAGACCGACGCTGAGCAAGAAAAGAGCCATCATTTCTCCCCATTCCCGAAATTTTCTCCAGGGGTTTGACTCAGCTTACCCGCAAGCTCCCTGCTTTCCAGAGCAAAGAGAACCCTTCCTGCAACCACACCCAGCCACGCCCCCAGCAAACACAGGATAACCGTTCCCCCAACATAGAAAAGAGCCTCAAACAGGAGCCTGCTATGGATGAGCTTAAAAGTCTCCTTTGTAAAGGTAGAAAAGGTGGTGTACGCACCGCAAAAACCGACTCCCAGCAGAAGGCGCAGGCGGGGGCTCAGCAAAAACCTCTCGAGGGCCAGGACCTGAATAAAACCCAAAAGGAAGCTTCCGGTAATATTCGCCGCCATCGTACCGTAAGGAAAGCCGCTGCCCAAAAAGCGAAACACCTCTCCTACCCCGTAACGGGCCAGGGCCCCAAAAAAGCCGCCCAGGCCTACCCAAAAAAATTCCATGCGCCTATCCTCCAGTTCAGCCCCGGTTCTTTCCAGGGCTTCCTCCTGAAATCATTCTTCCCCCAGAGTTGAGTTTTACTCGACCCGGCTTACCCGGATCAAACCCGAGCAGGCAAAGATTTCAATTCCCCGCCGGTCCAGTTCGTCCAGGAAAAGGTTCATTCCCAGCGAGTCGCTGGCGATGTGGCCTGCCACAACCACGTTGATGTGGTGTTTTTCCGCCTCTTTTCGGTGCTCTTCAGAGATGTGCATGCAGACAACCGTTCCAACCCCTGCTGTTGCCAGTTTTTCAAATGCCTCTTTGGCCCCGCCGGTGCCGCCCGTCATGTCCACAAAGATCTTCCCGGCCCGCTTTTTTTCGCTGCCAACAAGCACCTTTGGGCCGGCGTTAACCTTAACCGCCTCCCGGTACTCGGGCAACTCCTTGAGGGTCTTGAGGATATCTCCCACAGTCTCGGGAGCCTTTTCTGCAAAAAACTGCTCCAGAAACTTTGTCACCAAATTATCGGCCGGGGTATGCACGCACATCAAAGGGAGATCGAGAAGCCTTGCAACATCGACAGCGCGGTTGTGGTTGAGGGGCAGCAGCCGGCGGGCGACCTCGGCGATTCTCCCCGCCAAAATCCCCTCGGCAACGTTAATCGGCACCCCTAAACGGTTTAAAATATCCTCCTGGAGGTGCATCACTTCATAGAGGGCGGCCATTGCCTTCCCCTCAGGATGGTGAGAGATAATGAGATCGATCTGCCTCCCCTTTTCCCGCAAGCGGTCGGCCAGGAGAACTTCTCCGACCTCGATATCGATTCCGCTCAAGACTCCCCGGACCTCCCGGTCTTCGTCGCCGTTTAAAATCCGGGTGTCGCTGTAAGGATTTTTCAGCTTCTCCAAATCAAACTCCTTTTTCTCGCTTTCCTTCAGCTCCTCGTACTCCTTGCGCTGCTTTTCCAGAATTCTTGCAACCTCGGCCTCCCCGCGCGGATCCGACGCCATTCCCTTTTGCAGCGCCAGTTCGTAGATCTCCCGAATTAACACAAAATCCCCCCTTAACTGGTGAAAAGGCTCTGTTTGCCGCAATTGCGTTCCCCGCTTAGTATTTCAAAAACAAGAGGAGTAATATCCTCCAGGGAGTTCACCAAACCGCAGAACCTCCCCGCTTCCCGGCCGATGATCAGGGTGGGAACCGGATTGACAGTATGGGCGCCTGCTGACAAATCTTCGATGTTGCCGTGGTCGCTCACCACCAGCAAAAGAAACTCGCGGGGATCAAGATGATCGGCAACAGCTTTTAGAAAAGCATCCAGCAGGCTAAAAAGGCGCTGGGCCCGGGAAAAATCCTGGCGGTGTCCGGTAATATCGGTCTGGAAATACTCAAACAAAGTGAAGTCGTAGCCGGCGGCAAGCCTGGCCAGCCTCGCTCCCGCCTCTTCGGGAGAAATCACGGGCACCTCGTAACCCAAACTGGAGAGAATTTCGTTGGTGATATCCTGGTAGACAGCCCTCCCGCAGCGGAGGTCGTCCAGGGTACGCAGGGTTAAACCGGCGCTCAGCGCAGCCACCGTAGAGGTAGAGTGGCGCCGCCGGCGCCGCGCCACCTGCTCGAAATATTCGGGGCGGTAGGCGTTGGCGAAGGCCACCCTTTTTCCAGAATCTTTGAGTCTTTTGAAAATGCTGGCCTCTTCTAAAATTTTAATCAAGGGCCCCGTTGGATAACCGTTCACATGGAACCCAACCCGAGCCGCGGCATTGACCCCCGTCCAGAGGGTTGTCTGCCCCGAAGCGCTCTGGGGAAGACCGGGAATTCCCAACCCGGTTTCTGTCGGGATCATCGCCGCATGGGGGGTTATGAGCGGGTCCTCTCTCCGGTAAAGGAAGTGTCCGCCTAAAATCTCGTCCAGAAAGGGGGTATGCGCCGTGACGTAGGGATTTTTTATCTCATCCGGCTCCCCTAAACCAAAACCGTCCAGAAAGACCATGAGCACCTTCATTGCCTGTGCAACCCCATTGCTACCCTCTTTTTTTCAGCCACCTCTTTAATTTTTGATAAGAAAAGGTATTGATGATATCCTTTGCCTCGGCCCACCCCCGCCGTGCAGTAAGAACGCCGTACTGCATATCATCCAGGTAGGAAATTTCGTGGGCATCTGTGTTCACCGCAAAAAGTACCCCCAACTCTTTTCCCTCCCGGATATAAACGTCTTTGAGGTCGAGGCGGTCGGGAGAGGCGTTAATTTCTAGTGCTGTTCCCGTTTTTGCAGCCGCCTCCAAAACCCGCGTGATATCCAGAGGATAGGGATCTCTGCGCCCCAGCAGGCGTCCGGTAGGGTGTCCGAGAATATCCACATGTTCGTTTTTCAGGGCCGCAATGATCCGTTCGGTTAAGCTTTCCCGGTCCTGTTTAAAACCGGAATGAATGGAGGCAACCACGAGGTCCATTTCCGCCAAAATTTTATCATCGAAATCCAGCTTCGCGTTCGAGAGAATGTCGACCTCGATTCCGGCCAGCAGGCGAAAACCTTTAAGCTCCTGATTCAACCGGGAGATCGCATCCCGCTGCTGGAGCAGCTTCTCCTCCGTAAGGCCATGGGTAACACCCAGCGACTTCGAATGGTCGGTAATCGCCAGATACTGGTAACCCCGCGCCCGGGCTGCCAGCGCCAGCTCCTCAAGGGTGTTCACCCCATCGCTCCAGTCGCTGTGAACATGGAGATCCCCTTTGATATCCGTTTTTTCAACCAGACGGGGGAGCTTATCAAGCTGGGCCGCCTCGATTTCCCCCTGGTCCTCCCTCAATTCCGGAGGAATGTAAGACATTCCCAAAAGTTTGTAGAAATCCTCCTCTGACTCCGGATGGCAAGGCTTCCCTCCTTGAAAAATCCCGTATTCGCTGATTTTCCAACCCTGCTCGCGCGCCCTCTCACGCAGGGAGATGTTATGGGCAGGGGAGCCGGTAAAATGCTGAAGAGCCGAAATAAAAAGAGGCGGTTTTACTGCAAGAAGATCTGCCTGGATCCCCCAACGGGTAAGCACCGTTGTCTTCATTTCTCCTTCTGCCACGACTTCCTGCACCCAGGGAGCCTCAACGAATTTCTTCACAACAAGGGAGGGATGGTCGGCAGCCACAACGAAATCCAGATCTCCTACGGTTTCCTTCCCCCGCCGGTAGCTTCCGGCAACTTCCACCTTTTCGACCATCACCTGCTTTTCCAGGTATTTCTTGATTTCCCGCGCAACTGCGGTGGCAATATGCAGGGGATAGCGTTTCTGGCGCTCCCGCATGGATTCAATTCCACGCAAAATCGCCTCCTCGGTTTTTTTGCCAATGCCTGGCAACTCCCGAAGGCGCCGCGCCCTCGCGGCAGCCTCCAGTTCTTCAAGTGAAGCGAGGCGGAGGTGCTGGTACAACATCTGAACGGTCTTTGCTCCCACTCCAGGAATCTGCAGCATTTCCCGGAGGCCCGGAGGCACCTTCTGCTTTAGGTCCTTGTAATAGCGGAGCTCCCCTGTTTCCACAAGTTCCTTAATCTTTGCCGCCAGCGCCGACCCGATTCCGGGAAGCTCTTCAAGCCTGTCTTCCTTCACCAGCCGCTCTACGTCAAGGTAGGTGTTTTCCAGGACGCGGGCAGCCCTGCGATAAGCCCGGGCCTTAAAGGGATTCTCCCCGAGGATTTCCAGAAGATCTGCAATTTCGTCAAAAACCTGGCCTATCTCCCAATTGGTCATCGGATGTCTCCCAATTCGGTTTTTCGGTTTAAACTACTTCAGGGATTTTTCTTCCTCCAGCAGCCTCACCAGGCTGTCGTAGTCCTCCTGGAGCCTGGTCAGCTCATCGGCGATGTTTAAAGCAGCTAACACGGCCACTTTGCTTACCGAAAGATGGGGGTTTTTTTGCCCGATCAGGCGCATTTTTTTATCAACGTAAGCAGCAATCCCTTCAATGTACTCGGGCTCCGCGTATCCCTTCACCACATACTCTTCTCCATAAATTTTAACCGTCACCCTGCTTTTTTCTTCTCCGGGTTCCTGTTCCCTACCGGCCATGATTAACCTCCCCTCAGGTCGCCTGATATGTTATGTTTCTCCCTTTGAAAAGTGAATTCCTGCCGCCTTTACCTGAGCCTTGCACCCGTCTGGGCGGCAAGGGCCTCAAGAATCTGCCGGTGAATCGCCGACACTTCTTCGTCGGTCAGGGTGCGGTCGGGCGACTGGAAAAACAACGAATAAGCGAGGCTCCGGGATCCTGCAGGCACCTGAGGACCCTGGTAAACATCAAAGAGCCGGCATTCTCTCAAGAGCGAACCCCCTGCCTTCCTGATCACCTCGGTGATCCGTGCGGCCGGCACCTCAAGCGGAGCCACAACCGCAAGGTCTCTGGTGATGCCCGGGTAGCGCGGGAGCGGTTCAAAAACCTTCCGCAAATCGGCCAGGGGTAAGATTTTTGCCAGATCAAGTTCGCATCCAACAACCCGGGCAGAAATTTCCAAATTTTCCAGAACATCAGGGTGCAGCTCCCCGAGGAAACCCACCTCCAGGGAACCGACAAAAATTTGCGCCGCGCGCCCGGGGTGGAGAGGAGGGAAATCACGCCAGGGCAGGAAAGCAAAGTCTTTAATGCCCAAAGTTGCCAGAAGATGCTCCACGATCCCCTTGACCTCGTAAAAATCGCGCACCTGTCCCGGCTCCTGCCAGCCCCGATCAGTTTCACCACATACGGCAATCCCCAAATGGAACTTTTCGTGCGGGAGTTCTCCCTCCCCGGCCGGCTCGAAAATCTTCCCCAGCTCAAAGAAACCCAAATTCGTCAGCTTATGCTTGTAATTATAAGCAATCGTTTCAAGTAAACCGGGCAGGAGGAGGGGGCGCAGAACCCCCTGCTCTTCCCGGAGGGGATTTTTAAGGCGAACTACCTGCCGGTAAGGGCTCTCTTCGGGGAGTCCAAGTCTTGCCAGGGAACCCTCATTAATGAAGCTGTAGGTGATGGCTTCATCAAGACCTGCGCTGAGCATCACTTCAGCAACTAAATCCTTTATCTCCTCATCCCGCCGGCGCACCCCCTGAGAAAGAACCCCAACAGGGATTGTCGCCCGGATCCGGTCGTAGCCGTAAAGCCTGGCCACTTCTTCGATTAGATCGATCTCTTCCCCGATATCAACCCGATAGGGGGGAATGTTTACAAGGAGGCTGTCCGGGCCGCAGAGTTCGCAAATGAAGCCAAGCCTGCTCAAAATTTCCTGGACCTCGGCCCGGGTTAAACTGGTGCCCAGCACATGGTTCACCCGTGCAGTTCTGAGCCGGATTGCAAGGGGTGCAGCGGGGCGAATGTACTCGTCGACCACCCCTGCCGCAACAGTTCCGGCACCCAGCTGTTCAATCAGCTGCGCCGCCCGGTTGAGCGCCCGCACGACACCATCAAGATTAATCCCCTTTTCAAAGCGCAGGGAAGACTCGGTCCGCATGTCAAGAAGCTTCGCGGTACGCCTGATGTTTAAGGGATCGAAGTAGGCTGCTTCCAAGAGCACGGTGCGCGTTTGCTCCGTCACTTCGCTGGCCAGCCCGCCCATGATGCCCGCCAGGGCAACGGGTGTGCGGGCATCTGCAATCACCAGCATCTCTTCATTTAAAACCCTTGTAACTCCATCCAGGGAAACCAGTTTCTCCCCGGGCCGCGCCCGGCGCACGATGATTTGAGCCCCCTGCAGGCGGTCGTAGTCGAAGGCATGGAGGGGCTGGCCCAGCTCCAGCATCACGTAGTTTGTTACATCAACAATATTGTTGATCGGCCTGATCCCGGCGGCCCTGAGCCTGTAACGGAGCCAGGGAGGCGAAGGAGCGATTTTCACGTTGCGCACGATCCGGCCCGCATAGCGCCGGCACAGGGCAGGCTCCGCGATTTCCACCCGGATGAAGTTTTCCGTGCGCTCTCCGCTCTCGTGAACTCTGATTTCGGGAAAATCCAGCCTCCCGCCCGTAAGCGCACTGGCCTCCCGGGCGATATTGACAACCGCCAGGCAGTCTCCCCTGTTGGGAGTTAAATCAAATTCCAGGATCTGGTCATCGAGGCCAAGGGCGCGGTCGAGCCTCGTACCCGGCGGAATCTCGGGGTCCAGAACAAGCACCCCCCGCTCGTCTCCGTATCCCCATTCCTGGGTGCCCAACTCGGCACCAGAACAGAGGAGGCCCTCTGAAGCTATTCCTCTAATGAAACGGCTTGTTACCTGCATCCCGGAGGGCAGAGTCGTCCCTGGACGCGCCACGGCAACGTTAATCCCGACCTCCAGGTTAGGGGCCCCACTCACGATTTGCAAAACTCCGGCACCTGTTTCCACTCTGCATATCAAAAGGTGTTCCGAGTTGGGGTGGGGAGCAAGCGCAGTAATTTTACCCACAACAATCTGCTCTAAACCGGGCACCGGAGGGGCCACTCCCTCCACGGCGAGGCCCGCCATTGTCAACTTTTCCGCCAGTTCCTCTGCAGAAAGATTGAGATCTATGTAATCTTTCAGCCAGTGATACGAGACGCGCAAAATTTCATTCCCCCTTAAAACTGGTGCAAGAACCGGATGTCATTTTCAAAAAAGAGGCGCAGGTCGCTAATTCCATACTTTAACATGGCAATCCGCTCAACTCCCATGCCGAAGGCAAAACCCACCACCTCTTCCGGATCGTAACCAACATTTTCAAGAACTTTGGGGTGCACCATTCCTGCCCCCAGTATTTCAAGCCAGCCCGTTCCCGCGCACACCCGGCACCCCTCTCCCCGGCACCTGATGCAGGAGATATCAACCTCGGCACTGGGTTCGGTAAAAGGGAAAAAGCTCGGCCGCAGCCGGATTTCCCGGTCCTCTCCGAACATCTGGCGGGCAAAGGCCAGCAGGACTCCCTTCAAGTCGCCGAAGGTGCACCGCCTGTCAACCAGCAGGCCCTCCACCTGGTGAAACATCGGAGAATGGGTGGCATCATCATCCCTCCGGTAGACTTTTCCCGGCGCGATAATCCGCACCGGAACACGGGGAACCGTTTTCTCCAGGGTGCGCACCTGAACCGGTGAGGTGTGGGTCCGCAGCAGGATTTCACCGGTGATATAAAAGGAATCCTGCATGTCCCGGGCGGGGTGCCCCTTAGGAATATTTAATGCTTCGAAGTTGTAATAATCCCACTCGACCTCAGGCCCTTCGGCAATTTCAAATCCCATTGCCGTAAAAATCTGCTTGATTTCGTCCAGGACAAGGGTTAGAGGGTGTTTGCGGCCCCGGCGCAGGGGGCGCCCCGGCAGGGTTACATCAATCACTTCGGATTCCAGCTTCTTTTGCTTCTCTCTTTCGGCTAAAATTGAAAGCCTCCGGCCAATTTCGCTTTCGAGAAAGGTTCGCACCTCGTTCGCAAGCTGGCCAAGCCTGGGGCGCTCTTCCGGAGGGAGGCCCCCCATCTCTCTCAAAACCCCTGTCAGCTCTCCTTTCTTGCCGAGATACTTAATTCTTACGGCTTGAAGCGAGTCCTTAGTCTGCGCCTTTTCCAGCTCTGACAGAGCATTTTCCTTAATCTGGCGTATCTTCTGCTCCATTTTTTTCAAATCCACCCCCAACAATAAAATATAAAAAAGAAACCTCCGTTCACAAGGGACGGAGGCTCGTCTTGCCCGCGCGGTACCACCCTTCTTGGCCCTGAGGCCCTCTTTAGGGCAATGCTTCTTTAACGGGAAGACCGGCAGCACCTACTGGTCTTCAAAACGTTCAGCACTGCGACTTCCGGGTGAACTTCAGAATGCGGGTTCTGGCCGCACTTTCAGTCTGGGGTGCAACCTCCCTGAAAGAACCCGGCAATTCCTACTCTCCCGGGCATGGTCGTTTCCGGTATAACTCTTTACAACCCGATTTTTGCATTTCAAGTTATTGAAGCAAAAACTTGCGGTAAAGGATATAAGCATAAACAGATCCGGTTGATTCAAATAAACGCCAGAAAAAGCGCGCCGGAAGGGACAAAAGGCCACATCCTCTCAGAAAAATTCCTTTCATCCTTGACAGGATTATATCACAACCTTCTGCTTCCCCACAACAGCTACTTGACCGGGGCGCCCCCGGCCGCGGGGGTTTTGGACATTTTAAAAATTTTCAGGATTTCTGGCGGTAAATTTCATAGAGGATCAGGGATGCCGCGACTGCTGCGTTTAGCGAGTCAACCTCAGGTCGGGTGGGAATGCTCACAATTTCATCTGCCAAGGTTTTGAGTTCCGCGCTAATCCCCCGCGCCTCGTTGCCGATGACCAGGACAAGGCGGGAGTGCCTCAAGTTTGCCCTAAAATACGCCACCCCGGCATGAGGAACAGAGGCAACAATAAAAACGTTCAGCCGTCTCATTTTTTCAAGCAGTTCAGAGAGGTCTACCTTAGAAAATGCAGGGACGCGGAAAATCGACCCCATCGTTGCCCGGAGGACCTTGGGGTTATACAGATCAACCGTCCCCCGCCCCAGGTAAACAGCACTCACCCCAACTCCGTCCCCGGTCCTGATGATCGTCCCCAGATTGCCCGGGTCCTGGATGCCGTCGAGGGCAAGAAATATTCCTTCGGGCTGTGCAAGCAGTTCCTCTTCCCGCCAGACCGGCTTTGCTCCCACCGCGAGAATCCCCTGGGGAGTTTCTGTCTCCGAAAGCCTTTGAAATTCCCGCTCTCCGATCAGGAAAGAAGGAATCCGGCGCAGGCGGGCCTGCTGGAGAACATTTCTCCCTTTTTCCCGCCGCAGGATTTTTTCCGTATAAAGAATAAAATCGAGGCACACCCCCGCTTTTAAGGCCTCCGCCACAAAGTTCGGCCCTTCGATAAGGAAGCGCCGTCCGGCCTCGCGTGCACTTCGTTTTTTCAGATTGCGGGCAAACTGCAGCACCTGTTTTTTCAACATCTGCTCCACAAGGAGCCACCCTTCCTCTGATGGATTTGGTTAAGGCCATAAAAAAAGTATGGCTGGACACCATACTCGTGTGGAGAAAAATATCAAACTACAGGTGCTTTTTCGCAAGATCTACCAGTTTTCCAAAAGCAGCCTCATCGTTGACGGCCAGCTCCGCAAGCATCTTCCGGTTGACGGCAACCCCGGCCTTCTTCAAACCGTTCATAAATCTGCTGTAAGACAGCCCGTTTAGACGAGCAGCGGCGTTGATCCTGGTAATCCACAACTTCCGGAAATCCCGCTTCCGCAGCCTTCTGTGCACATAAGCATAAAAAAGGGATTTCATTACCTGCTCGCGTGCCGGGCGGTATAACTTGCTCTTTGCCCCCCGGTAACCACGGGCAAGCTTTAGGATTTTTTTATGCCGGCGCCGTGTTACCGGACCGCCTTTTACTCTCGCCATGACCAAAAACCTCCTTAAATTTTTACAGATAAGGCAAAAGCCTCTCTACCCGCTTCCGGTCCGCAGCGCTGATCAGGTCAGGGTGCCGGAGCCGGCGCTTTCGTCTGCTTGATTTCTTCGCCAAAAGGTGGCTTTTCCATGCTCTTGCCCGCTTCCAGAGTCCGTTCGCAGTCCGTTTAAACCTTTTTGCTGCGCCCCGATGAGTTTTCATTTTAGGCATCTCTTAAATCTCCTTTCACCTGCTCCTGGTTTTTCGGCGCCAGGATCATGATCATGTTTCTTCCTTCGATTTTCGGCTCTTTCTCCATAACCGCCAGGTCCCGCACCTGCTCGTAGAATCTGAGACAGAGGTTGTGCCCCAACTCGGCATGGGAGATCTCGCGTCCCCGAAACATCAAAGTAATCTTGACCTTATCCCCGTCCATCAGGAAGCGCTGGGCGTTCTTAACCTTAACCCGAAAGTCGTGTTCTTCGATATTGGGCCGCAACTTCAACTCTTTTACATTGATAATGCGCTGCTTCTTGCGGGCTTCCCGCTCCCTTTTGCTCTGCTCGTACTTGTACTTTCCGTAATCCATAATCCGGCAGACGGGGGGTTTGGCGTGCGGGGCTACCTCGACCAGGTCCAGACCCTGCTCCATTGCGACGCGGAGTCCCTCTTTGAGGGGCATAATTCCGAGTTGCTGACCGTCGCTGTTCACTAAACGAACTTCCCGGGCACGGATTTCTTCGTTAACCCGTAAATCTTTGTTAATCAGGTGTCACCTCCTTGGGCAGGAACATTTAAGATGCAGCAAAAAATACGACAAAAAGCGGGCATCCCACCCGCTTTTGATCCAGGCAACTTTTTCCGGTTTTTTTCTCCGGGAACCTTAGCAGCAACGCGCCCTAAGGTGAGAAGCGAGTGGCTTCTGCTTTGTCATGCCAGATCTTCCTGAAATAAAGCCGAGTTTAGTATAACACGAGGTTTTGTTCATGTCAATCATTGCTTCTGTTCGATTTCTTCCCGAAGCTGCCGGAAAAACTGCTCCAGAACGGCAGGACCCTGATCCCCCAGGCCGCGCGCCCTTACCCTTACGACTCCTGCCTCCACTTCCTGGTCACCAACGACAAGTAAATACGGAACCTTTTCGAGTTCGCCCTCCCTGATCTTGTAACCCACCCTCTCGTTCCGATCATCCACTTCCACTCTGATTCCTCTTGTTTCGAGAAATCTTGCGACTTCATGCGCATAGGGAGCATGGCGGGAGGCAACGGAAATTATTTTCACCTGAACGGGAGCCAGCCAGACAGGAAAGGCCCCGCCATAGTGCTCTGTAAGGATCCCCAAAAAACGCTCGATGCTCCCGAAAACAACCCGGTGAATCATAACCGGTCTGTGTTTCTGCCCATCTTCTCCAATGTAGGTGAGATCGAAATTTTCAGGATTCACGAAGTCCAGCTGAATTGTCCCGCACTGCCAGCTTCGTCCGAGCGAGTCCTCCAGGTGGAAGTCGATTTTCGGGCCGTAAAAGGCGCCTTCGCCTTCGTTCACCCGATAAGAAATTCCTTTTTTATCCAATGCCTCCCTTAAACTCCGGGTTGCCTGATCCCAAACCTCCTGGGAGCCCAGGGCCTTCTCCGGCCTTGTTGACAACTCTACGCGGTAAGGAAAATTAAAGGTTCTGTAAAAATAATCAACAAGGTCAATCACTCCGATGATTTCATCTGTCACCTGACTGGGAAGCATGAAGATGTGGGCATCGTCCTGGGTAAAGCAGCGGACCCGCAAAAGGCCGTGCAGAACACCGGAACGTTCATGGCGGTGCACCAGGCCGAGTTCAGCGATGCGGAGCGGGAATTCGCGATAAGAATGAAGCCTTGTTTTATAATAAAGAATGGCGCCGGGGCAGTTCATCGGCTTGACGGCAAAGTCTTCGTCATCGATCTTTAAAAAGTACATGTTTTCTTTATACAGATCCCAGTGGCCTGACCTTTCCCAGAGCGAACGGTGCAGGATTACCGGACTTTTAATTTCCTGGTAGCCCCGGCGCCGGTGCTCCTCCCTCCAAAAGTTTTCCAGCTCGGTCCGGATAATCATCCCCCGCGGGTAAAAGAAGGGGAATCCCGGCCCTTCCCCGACGATGCCGAAGAGGTCCAGCTCCTGCCCCAGCTTCCGGTGGTCCCTTCGTTTTGCCTCCTCCAAACGGTTGAGGTACTCCTCCAGATCCTTCTGTCTGGGGAATGAAGTGCCGTAGATCCGCTGGAGCATCTTGTTCTTTTCGCTTCCGCGCCAGTAGGCCCCGGCGACGCTGAGCAATTTCAGGGCTCCGACCATGCCCGTCCGGGGCAGGTGGGGCCCCAAACAAAGATCTGTAAACTCCCCCTGCTGATAAAGACTAATCCCGGCATCAGGAGGCAATTCCTGAATTAACTCCAGTTTGTACGTTTCTCCCCGATTTTTAAAATACTCCTCCGCCTCGGCGCGGGATACTTCCCTTCTTACCACAGGGTAGTCCGCCTGGATAATCTTCTTCATTTCCGCCTCAATCCGCACGAGATCTTCGGGTGTAAAGGAATGGTCGAGGTCAAAATCGTAATAAAAACCGTCTTCAATGGCAGGACCTATCGCGAGCCTGGCTTCGGGAAAAAGGCGCTTCACTGCCTGGGCGAGAATGTGGGCGGAAGTGTGGCGGTAAACCGCCCTCCCTGCTTCAGCCTCAAAAGTGAGAAACTCTACCTTCTCCCCGGCCCGGGCAGGGCTCTGGAGATCCCGGAGTTCCCCGTCAACCCTGGCCACGACCGCCTCTCTGGCTAGCCTTCTGCTGATCCCGGCAGCAACATCACCCCAGGTGCTCCCGGGCGGGACCTCGCAAACACTTCCATCCTTCAGAATAACCGGGATTAGACCCTGTTCGAGATTCTCCTTCATACCACATCCTCCTGATGATCTTTTAAAATAAAAAATCTCATCCCCCACCGGGGACGAGATTTTCCTCGCGGTTCCACCCCAATTGACGGTTTTTGACCGCCCTCTCGTCTGCACATCTAACGGAGTGCCGCCGTTCTCCTTAACGCGTGCTGCTTTTCAGAGAACCCTCCGGGGTGGTTTTCCCTTTACCTTTTGCCAGAGGTGCTTCCAGCAAGCTGCACCTCCTCTCTGGGGCCAGTGTAAAGGTACTCTTCCCTTCATCGTGCGTTTTTCCATATTAACTTTACGGAAGGTTTGCCTACGGAGCAATTATAAGGCGGATAAAGCAATTTGTCAATCGGTTCGCATTTTCGTGGGCAGGGCAGGCAGATGCTGGCATTTCTCGCAACCGCCGCAGCGCGCCACCCGACCACCAAAGACCTGCTGAATTACCTGAAGGGATTCACAGTGCCAGATCCGGTCGGGAACATGAAAGGTAATTCTTTGGGGTGCCAGAGTAATTAAAATGCTCAGCAAAAAATCCTCATAGCTGAACCCTTCTTTATTAACGGCCAGGGACGGGGCCTTGAGAAGCTCTTTCCGGATAATGTTTCCTTTTTGATCAGAAAGGTAGCAGGTTCCCGCCGGACTGATCAAAACGTGAACTTCTTTAATTTTCGGCTCCTGAATCTCTATAAAATAGCGAAGCAGGCGGATAAACTCAAGGTAATCCTTTGCGGCCAAAAACTCCTGGCCAACCCGGTTAACCATTCTTCGAAGCTGGTTCCAGTAATCCTTCAAGCGGAAACTGGCGTACCCTTCAATGATTAAAACCTGATGGTCGGCCAGGTAGTCGTAGAGATTCTGCAGCAATCTGTTTCTCCGGATAACCCGCAGTTTTTCGAGAACTTCCAGAGCCCGGCTCGCCACTTCCTCCCGTTCGTGGGAGAGCCAGTGTTTATAGCATTTGTCAACATGCTTCTTTACGAAGATGACTTCTACATGGTTGACAAGGAGATCTGAAATTGCCTTGGCAACAGCAAAACGACAGGCAATCCTTTTCTCCCCGCGTTTTTTTTCATGGGAGTCGCAGAGAACGAAAAACGTCCACGGGGCTCTTTCCTTCTCCTCCAGTTCCACAGACAGACCTTCGCGGGTCAAAAAGAGGAGTTCCGCCTTCAGCCGTTCCCGCACTTCGTTTTTATATATAGCCGTTCCAAGCGTAAGATAAGAGGCCAACAACTTTCACCCCTTCCTCTCTCTTCAATACATGATATGTTATTATACGGAAGGGGTTTTCTCGTTATACAAGAAAAATTACTCTTCCAGCACCTCTTCCACGAAAACAGTCAATTCTTTAAGGAGATCGACTTCAGGAAACTCCCCCTGATATGGTTTGCCTGCTCCATCATAAAGGAGCTTAACAACGGGACGGGTGGGATAATTCCTGGGAATCTGAATGACGACCCCCTTTTCTCCGGTATTCAAACGCACCAGACTCCCCAGGGGATAAACGGCAATATTTGTCGAAAACAGTTTCACAACTTCGGGGTCGAAGGCGTGCCCCGCCTGTGCCACGATATATTCTACCGTCTGGTAAGGGAGAAGGCGCGTCCCTTCAAGCCCGCCTACGAGAAGGTCGTACGTATTGGCTACAGCAGCAATGCGGGCATACTCGTGGATTTCCGTTCCTTTCAGGCCGCGGGGGTATCCGGTGCCGTCAAAACGCTCGTGATGCTGAAAGGCCACGTGTGCCGAAAGAAGGCTCAAGTCGTTTTCTTTTCGGAGCAGGTCAAACCCGTAAACGGTGTGTTTTTTCATTTCCTCTGCCTCAGGCCCCGTGAGGGGTTCGCATTTGTTCAGGAGGCGGGCCGGCATCCTGCTTTTCCCGATATCATGCAGGAGGGCGCCTGTCCCCAAATCAAGCAGCTGGCTGCTGTTGTAGCTCATAGCAATTCCCGTTAAAAGAGCGTAAATCGCCACATTTACCGAGTGGTGAAAAAGGAATTCCCCGACAATTCTGATTTCGGAAAGGTGGGCAAGGGTCTCGCGGTTGAAAAGGATCTGGTCCATGATTTCCATTACCACCCGCTTAATCTCACGAACGTTCAAACCGACGCCAAACCTGATGTTGGCAACAGCCTGGCGGACAATTTCTGCGGCTTGAAGCCGCGTCTCTTCGTTTACGATTTCGTTGACATCCAGGTCCCCAATCCGCTCATCGTAAACATAAACATGGGTGATGCCAAATTCGACAAGGCGTTTGATATAGCTTTCCTTTAATTTGATTCCTTTGTCGAGCAGAACCCGCCCTCCCTTACTGTAGATAGGCCGGGCCAACTGCATTCCTGCCTCCAGTTTTTCTACGGGTATCCGCCGCATCCTGACCTCCCCCTACAAAACCTTCCTCCCTGTTTTCCAGCCTTATTATACCAGAAAGTCCTAAATTATACTAAAGTATTTAAGAAAAATTTAAAAAAATAAAAAAGAGCTGGCCTGACGAGATTTGCGACCGCGCGCCAGCTCTTCATGACCATCCCCTGTCTTCCTGAAAAACCGCATCACTCCCGTGTTTGCATCCAGGCAAAAGCCAGAAAAGCGAAATCAGGAATAGCTAGAACCCGCATGAATGCTGGGGGAAAAAACAATGGTGGGCGCGGCAGGGATTGAACCTGCGACCCCCTCCGCGTCAAGGAGGTGCTCTCCCACTGAGCTACGCGCCCACGCTTGCCTCTTCATTATATCCTAAAAAAAGCGGCCGGTCAAGAACAGGAAAAATGTCCTGAGAGGCATCCCCACCTTCCCGGGCCCCATTAAGGATTCTACCAGGCAACCAAGGTTCCATCAGCCAAATCAAGAAAGGTCCCGCACTCTGAAACGGTTGACAAAGAAAAGAATAACTGCAAAGAGGCCCAGAATTCCGGCGCCAAGAACACGCGCCCGGTCCAAAGGATGCGAAATCCGGCAACCCTGCTTGATGATCTCAAGACTTTTGGCATGAATGTCCAGGTCCCCCCCGTGCTGGCGGCAAGCCTGGTGGAAGATCCCGATTACCCGAACCCTGTCTCCCCGGTACCGGTAGCTCCCGACATATTTAATCTGTTCTACATATAAAGCAGGGGCCCAAACACCGATCGTGTTCAGGCCGTCGCTGACGGGAATCCAGGCATATTCCCCGCGCTTCATCAGATCGCCGATCACTTCCCCCTCAAATTCAATAAGCTTTCCCTGGTACCTGCTTCCGTAGTTGAGGAGGTCGGCACTCGAGACGGGCGCTGCCGACACCTGACGCGGAAAGATAAAAAACAAAGCAACTCCAAGGGCAAACCAGGCCAGTCTCCGTTCCATTAAATTCTACTTCCTCCTAAAAGCCTCAATGATAAAGGCCACTCCTGCCAGAACTGCCATAAATTCCAGGCGTCCCACCCACATCACCAAAATGTAAAGGGCTTTGAGCAAGCCGGGCATCGAAGGCGCGACAACCCCGATGCTCAGGCCCACGTTTCCGGTTGCAGAAGCAGCTTCAAACATGGAGTGGATCAGGGGGTAGCCGGAGGCAACACCTGCCACGGTGGCAATCGTAAACGTAGTGATATAAAGAATCACAATCAGGAGGGCGCTTCGCATGTGGCGCTCCTCCAAAAGAACATCCCGCAAGTGATGAAACTTCTCGGTCACAACAGCCCGCTCAGGGTTGATCACCCGTTTGACCTCTCGGATTAAAGTATGCCAGATAATCCCGATCCGGAGGGCCTTAAAACCACCCGCCGTAGAACAGGCACTCGCCCCAAAAAGCATGGAAATAATTAAACCTATAAGAGCGAGGTCGCTCCACCCCTGGAATTGAGAAGCATAAACTGTCATAAACCCTGTTGTCGTATGGCCGGAAATAAGATGATAGTACCCCTTGCGAAAGATGTCCCAGAAGCCGGTGTAAACATCTGACTGAGCCAACCCCCCGGCGGTGAGGGAGAAAAGAAGATTAACGGTAATAAAGAAGGAAATGATCTCCAGATTCCGGAAGATTTCCCGCCTGTTTCCCCGCCAGATTGTATAGTGGAGGGCAAAGTTAAACGACCCTACCGTAAAAAATAAAACGGTCACCAGTTCGTAGAGGGTGCTGTGGTAATACAAAACATTCTGGCTCTGGGGAGCGAAGCCTCCCGTGCTCCAGGCCGCCATAAAAACCCACAAACCGTGGAAAAAGGACCTGAGCGGCGACAATCCAATAAACAACCCGGCCACCCAGAAGATAAAGGTGCCGACGAGCAGGTAAATAATGCTGATGAACCAGATCACCCGCGCCGTATTTTTTGCATTGGGTAGAAGCTGCTCATCTTTCGCTTCCCCTACATACAGTTTAAAAGCTCCAGAAATTTCGCGAAAAAGAAAGGTAAGGGCGAGGACGACCATTCCCTGCCCGCCAAGAAAGGTGAGGAGGTGCCGCCACATGTTAATCCCGTAAGGCACGTGATCAAGATCCTGAATCAGCACCAAACCGGTGGTTGTTAAGCCGCTCATCACATCAAAGGTTGCATCGAGAAAAGAACCGTAAAAACCGCTTAAATAGTACGGGACAGCAGCAAGGATCATCCCGAGCAGCCAGGCCACGGTAACTGCCACCAGGCCGTCAACCCAGGAAAGTTTTGATTTGTAAGCCTCCGGGGACGCAAGCAGGGTGAGCGTATATGCTGTAATTAAAGACAAAAAAATGCCGATCAGAAAGTCCAGCGCAATGTTCCATTCCTGAAAAAACAAAGCCGTGATGAGGGGAATTACCATGAGGGCTGCCAGTCCCATCAGAATCCGGGCAGTGTAGTAAATAATCACCTGTAAATCCAGTTTCAAACGCCGGAACCTCACAAGCCCTTCACCAGCCAGCTGATCAACAAACCGAGCCCCACCAGGAGGGCAACCCCTCCCAATTCGGTTAAAATCCCAATGAAAATGTTAAAAGGAGAAAAAACTCCCCTGGCCCTTTTAACGGACTGGTTTTCTGCCACGCAAGACTGCCCCCATCCGGTTTAATTCTTTACGCAAAAGACCATGCGGCTTTTTGCCGGTAAGTTTTTCGACAAGCTCAAACTGGGTATCGGAGCGGGTTACCGCCAAAATTTCATCACCCACCTGAAGCGAAGTGCTGCCTCTGGGAATCAGTACATCATGCCCCCTGATTACCGCCACCAAAACGCAATCATGTGGGAGTTCGAGTTCTTCCACTCTTTTCCCCACGGACGGGGAATGAGGATCCAGTTCCATCTCCACAATGTGCATGTTTCCCCGGTGGAAGGTCAAGAGAGTTTTCCAGTGCCAGCGCGCCAGGCTCTCCTCAATGAAGTGGGCGATCACCGCAGTGCTGCTCACGGCAACATCTACACCCAGCAATTCCAAAGCCCTCTGATTTTTCGGGTTGTTGACCCGCGCCACCGTCCGGGGGACGCCGAATCTGCGCCTCGCCAGCTGGCAGATGACGAGGTTAACTTCATCCTTTCCGGTTACCGCAGCAATGACATCGGCATCTTGAACCCCCGCATCCGCGAGGATATCCAGGCTCGTCGCGTCGCCGTTAATAACCAGCACGTCCAGCTCTGAAGCAATATTCTGACAGACTCCTTCATCTCGCTCCACCAGTGAAACTTCATGGCCTTCATCCAGCAGGGTTTTCACAAGGTAGTACCCTACCTTCCCCCCTCCTGCCACCAGAACCTTCATGATGGACCTCCTCCTGCCTAAAGGTGTAACTTCGCCCGGATCTTCGGAATGTGGCTGCGGGCCGCCAACCCCAACACTGTATCGCCGGCTTCTAAAACGAAACTCTCCTGGGGAATAATACCTTCCCCGTGGCGGAGGATTCCTGCAACGCGGAAGCGGCCCGCCATTTCCAGGTCCTTGATTGTCCTTCCGGAATACTGCGCAGGAACTTCAAGTTCAACAAGTTCCAGGTCTTCACTCGGCGAGAAGCGGTGCCGAAACCCTTTTGTGTCGAAAGCGTATCTGATTTGACTCGCGGCAAGAGTAATCGGGGATACCGTTTCCAGACCGAACTCGTGGTAAATCTGCTCCCGTTCCGGATCGTAAATCCTTGCAATCACCTTTGGAACCCGAAAAAGCTCCCGGGCCACCTGCGCCGCCATGATGTTGGTGTTATCGTCAGTAGTCACGGCAGCAAGGGCGTCTGCAGTTTCAATTCCGGCCTTGCGCAAAATATCGATGTCAATCCCCGTCCCCACAAGGGTCGTTCCGTTAAAACCGGATCCAAGGCGCTCGAAGGCGCTGCTCTCCCGGTCAATGACAACAACATCGTGGCCTTCGGCAGAAAGAATCTGGGCGAGCAGGGCCCCCAGGCGCCCGCATCCCACTATGATTACGTGCACGGATAAACTCCCCCGTTAAAACCTTTGTTCTCCCGCTAATTCTAGCACCTGGGCCTCCCCGCGTCAATTGTCAGAGATAAGGGGAATAATAAAAATGGGGGTGGAAAAAGTGAAGTGGTCTCCCGGCCAGCTTAAACCCATGGAACCTCAATCATATCCCGAACCCTTTAACTCCCCCCAGCACCTTTTTGAAATCAAATGGGATGGAATGCGGATGCTGAGCTTTATTGAGAACCGAACGGTGCGGCTCCAGAACCGCCATCTCCAAGAGAGAACTAAATTATTCCCGGAACTGGCAGATCTCTTCCGCCACATCAGGGCGCGCGAGGCCGTCCTTGACGGAGAGATGGTTGTTCTGGCAGACCGGAAGCCCAGCTTTCCGCTCCTCATGAAGCGCTGCCTCGCCGGTTCCCAAAGCAGGATCTCCTTTCTCGCCAAAAAAATACCCGCTCTCTATATCGTCTTCGACCTCCTTTACCTCAACGGAACAGAACTGCTCAATATGCCTCTTGGTGAACGAAAAAAACTTCTTTTAGAAATCTTCGAAACTGGGCCTTTCTGCTTCCTGTCTCCGGTTTTCCTGGAAAAGGGGCAGCCTCTTTTCGATGCCGTCAAAAAAGAGGGGCTTGAAGGAATTGTTGCAAAAGAAATAAAGGCTCCTTACCTGCCCGGGAGGAAAAGCAGGCACTGGCTGAAGATTAAAGCACGCCGGCAGCAGCTGGCGGTTGTCGGCGGCTATCTCCTGAAGCATCGCACTTTGAGTGCAATCCTTGCAGGGGCATTTTTTGAAAATAAGCTCCATTATCTGGGACGGGTCGGAACGGGCCTCACGAGGGAAGCAGAACTCCTCCCCCTGCTTAATTCTCTGCGCACCGACCGGTGCCCTTTTGTCCCCGCACCTCGCTTCAAAGAAGAAGTTGTCTGGGTGCTGCCTGAAGTTGTGGTCGAAATCGAATTTCTAGAGTGGACACCCGACCTGAAGCTCCGCCAGCCGGTTCTCAGAAAAATAGTCAGAAAACCGCCGGAGGCCTGCCAGCTTGCTCCCGGAAACTTGCAGCAAAATTACCCGGTATTCAAACTCAAAATTTAGCCAAAAATATTAATAAAACATTAATAAAACAAAGAAAAGGGAGAATCGGCAACAGTGGCGCCCCGCAAGAAGTTTTTCAGGTTTCTTGTCACAACAATTGTAGTCCTTGGTGCGGTTATTTTCTCAAATCTGGTTCTGTCCCCCCAGGCATCATTTGCTCAAAGCGGGCCTAAATGCGGCGATCACGATCGGGATTTATACCTCACAAATCCCTATCTGCAAGGGGTTGATGTTCTGGAACTCCAGCTGCGCCTGAAGGAGATGGGGTTTGATCCCGGCCCCTGCGACGGAATCTACGGCCCCCGCACTGCGGCGGCAGTTTCCTCTTACCAGAGAGCAAACCGGCTTCCCCTGGGAAGAGCGGACCTGCTGGCCCGGTCATCCCTTCTAAAAGCATCCGGACAACCGGCTAATACCCTGCCTGCAGCCCCCCCGCCGGGGGATCTGGAAATCGTCATCGACACCGAAAAGCGCACCCTAACGGTGATGGTCGACAACAAGGCTTTCCGGCAGTTTCCCGTTGCCGTCGGCAAACCAAAAACCCCTACCCCGGTCGGAGACTGGAAAATCATCCACAAAGGCTACAACTGGGGCGGGGGTTTTGGAGTCCGCTGGCTCGGGCTCGATGTGCCGTGGGGTATTTACGGAATTCACGGAACAAATAAACCCTGGACCATCGGCACTCCCACCTCGGCGGGGTGCATCCGCATGTTCAACGAAGACGTGCTCCAGGTGTTCGAATGGGTTCAACTCCATACCCCGGTCAGAATCATCGGGCCGCCCCACTGGACGACAAAGATCTGGCGCCGTCTTCTCACCGGGGGATGCTTCGGTCCCGATGTGGTCTACGTTCAGCTTTCCTTGAAAAAACTGGGGCTCTACCCCTCCCTTTGCGACGGCCGCTACAATCATTTAACCGCTCTTGCGGTCCGGTACTTTCAAGCAAGCGCAGGACTTCCTGTTACCGGCGAGGTTGATGAGGCCACCTACCTCCTGCTCCAGAAACAGGGAGGGATTCCCGTTCCGCCCGACCCGGAACCCTGAATCTTTCCCATTTTCCCCGGGTCAGTCCCGACCAGAAGCGAATCCCGGTTCCCGCGTCCCGGAGCAGCATCCAGAAATGGCGGAGCAGAACCCACCCCCTGATCTGTCTGTAGTCCCTGGTGATAAAACAGGCAAGGTTGTCGAGAGTATCAAAATCAAGCTGCAGCCAGAGCTCGCTCAAGCGCTGCTCCACTTCGAGCTTTGGTTTTAAAATATGCCAGACATACCTGGAAAAATCCGTCCCGGGCAGGCCATTCTGCCGGGAGGCAATCCACCTTGCCGCCAGACGGCCGGTTAAGAAAGCGGTATCGATCCCGCCTCCGTGGAGGGGGGAAGCACATCCTGCTGCATCCCCCACCAGCAAGACGTTTCCGTGCTGCAGCTGCTCGCGCAACCTAATCGGCACGATTCCCCCGTGGCGCCTGACGACTTTCCCCTCAATCTGCTCCCGAACCAAAACCCGGTTGAGTTCTTGCCACAAAGAAATTTCCGGGTCGCTTTTCTTTATCCCCTGCCGGAACCAGCCAATTCCCACATTTGCGGTTTCACGCCCCTGGGCATCGCGGCCTTTTGGAAAAACCCAGTAATACCCCCTGTAGCCGGGAAAAAGCCTGAATTTAAGCCGCCTTCCCAGGCGGGAGAAGTCTCCTTCAATTACATACTGGGCAGTAACCGCCCCGTACCGGCGGTAATAATCGCGGAATCCAAAGCAGAGAGAACTGATCGAAGGAACACCGCTGGCGTCGATAACCCACCGGTAATTCTTCTGCAGCTCCCGAAAAGCTTCTCTTGTAATCCTTGTTTTTTCGTAAATTTTAACACCCGCCGCCCGGGCCCGCTCACCGAGGAAACGCTGCCACTCCGCCCGGTCGATCATCCAGAGGTTTACTTTCCTGCAGTTGACCCGAAACTCCCTTTTCACCTCCAGGATCGCTTCATCAACCTTAAACCGAACACCAGCTTCGGGCTGCCCCAATAAACGCAGGGAATCAATAAAACCTTCCGCGCACCGGATGTGGTCCCCGATCCGGTTTCGCTCGTAAAGGTCAACCTGCAGCCCAAGCTTTGCCCCTTCAATCGCTGCCGCCAAACCTGCAGGTCCGCCTCCAACAACGCAAATCCTCTGCTCCATTTGCCGTCCCCCTGTTCCTCTTTCTCTAATTGGCTTTCCCGGCCGCATTTCCTGCTCAGCTATATCATCTCCAGGGAGAAAAAAAATTTACACGGCATTCAGGACTTCGAGTGCCTGGCGAGAATGCGGTTGAGAACGGTTGCAAACTCCCCCCAGTTAACAGGCTCATCTGGTTTGTGAGGGGAGACAATCAACCCCGATTGGTGCAGCTTCTCAATTTCCGCTGCGGGGTCCCAAACAGTGGGAGGGTGAAAAGAAATGCGGAGATGCTCGGCCAGCCCTTCGCAGATCGCCAACCCTGCCTGCTGGTGGAAAAGGGGACTGGTCACGATTTGCGCCTCTTCCGGGGTTCCCAAAAAACCACATTCACACAGGACAGCGGGCATGCTGGTTTGCCGCAGAACCGTAAATCCCGCAAACTTCAAGCCCCTGTTAACCAGGCCCGTGCGGGTAACCAACTTCTGGAGGATTACTCTGCCCAGCCTTTCCCCCTCGCCACCCGGCGCCAGGACAAACACTTCAATTCCCCTTCCTTTACGGAGGGGGTCGCTGTTCTGATGCAGAGAAATAAAGTAATCGGCCCGGAGCCGGTTCGCCAGGCTTGCCCTCGCCTCAAGGCTCAGGTCCCAGTCGCCGGTCCGGGTCAAATAAAACCTTACTTCATGCTGAAAACCGGGCTCCAGATCTTTGACTATGCAGGCAATTTGCAATACCTGATCCTTCTCCAGATCTCCCTTTGAAGAAACGGTGCCCGGATCCCTTCCTCCATGACCCGGATCGATCACAACAAGCATTTTCGCCCCTCCTGATACCTGAATTTTTCTCAGGTATCATTTACTTCCACTTCCAGTATATTCTACATATTCTCAGGCCGAAAACCTTTCTCGTTGTTGAAACAAACCACTCCCAGTGCAGATATATGTGAATAAAAACAAGTAAAGAAAAAATTATTGCCAGCAAATGGTGAATATCCGTCCAGGTATGCCTCGTGAATATGAAAACAGGCCCCAGGCCGCGCATGCTGCTCCCACGCTTTACCGGGGCAGGCAGAAAGCAGCGGCAGAGCGCTTCGATAAGTTATTTGGGCGGCAAAAGATCCTCCGGTTAACTGAAAGCAAAAAAGAAAAAACGCCGCAAAACCTTGCGTCGTCCGATTTCCAGATGGTGAGCTATCCAGGATTCGAACCTGGGGCACCTTGATAGGGCGCTCTGATTGTTGTCAGATTGTTGTTAATTTCTTTTTGTCGGGGTTTTTGCAGAGGGGGTTAGAAACCCTGAAACCCTTAAAAATGCTGGTGCCGGGGACCGGAATCGAACCGGTACGGGCATTGCTGCCCCCGGGATTTTAAGTCCCGTGCGTCTGCCAGTTCCGCCACCCCGGCATCCTCCGGTTTAGCATTCCGCGACCTTTAAATTTCAAGACAGAAAAAATGGAGGGCAAGGCCGGATTCGAACCGGCGCATGGCGGATTTGCAGTCCGCAGCGTTGCCACTTCGCCACTTGCCCTCGTGGAGACCCTTAATTTATAAAATGGAGCGGAAGACGGGATTTGAACCCGCGGCCCTCGCCTTGGCAAGGCGATGCTCTACCACTGAGCTACTTCCGCCCATAATTCTCAAATGGTGGCTCAGGGCGGAATCGAACCGCCGACACGCGGATTTTCAGTCCGCTGCTCTACCAACTGAGCTACCGAGCCAAATCTTTTGCTATTTTTTGTTATGGCGGAGCTGACGGGACTCGAACCCGCGATCTCCGGCTTGACAGGCCGGCGTGTTAAACCACTACACCACAGCTCCGCATTCTTCCGGCAGCATGCCGGGAAGTTGCCACAGTGGTGGGCGATGACAGGCTCGAACTGCCGACCCCCTGCTTGTAAGGCAGGTGCTCTCCCAGCTGAGCTAATCGCCCGTTGATTCTCAAGTCCTTCCTTATGCTCTTCTCAAGAGCAGTTTTATTATAGCATCCCTTTTTCCTCAAGTCAACAGTTACCCGGCAGGCCAAAAAGCTCACGAAACCCGAAAGCCTTTTTCGTTCAGAGTATTTTTCAGGCGCTCCTCGGAAATCACGCGCCGGTCGAAGAGAATCACTGCTTCGGCATCGCCGTGATCTGCTGGCACGGCCCGAAAAACGCCGGGCAACCCCTGCACTGCTTCGTTGAGGTGATCCCACCCTTTTTCCCTAACTCCGTGAAGGTGAAGATGCCCAAGGTGCTCCTTTGGCGTACAGCATTCACACATCTCCAAGAGCCTCCTTTCACGTTTTAAAATCTTGCCTGTTAATATCACTTATTCTCCTGGAAAAACTTTTTTCCTTCCCCCGCAGTCTAACCTCATCAAAAAGAGAAACCCGAGCCTGTTTCACCTCAACCTCTAACCCGGAAAGACAGCCAGGCTTCGGGAGAAGGCCAGCAGGCTTTCCCGCACCAGTTTTGCGGCAAGCAGAGCAGTGATTCCGTTGGTGTCGTAAGGCGGCGCCAGTTCAACGAAATCGCAGCCAACCACATGAAGGTCCTGGAGGATGCCTAAAATCCCAAAGACCTCCTGAGGGGTGAACCCCCCCGGTTCGGGGGTACCGGTTCCGGGCGCAAAAGCAGGGTCCACCAGATCGAGATCTACCGTCACGTAAAGGGGGCGCCCCGTGAGGCGCGCCCGGCAGGCCTCCAGGGCCTCGCTCAGAACAAAAGGATAGAAATTGGTGAAGGAACGGCCGTAGAGAAACTCCTCTTTTGTTCCAGAGCGGATTCCGAACTGAAAGACGTTCCGGCCCCCCACAATTTCACAAATTCTTCTGATCACCGTGGCATGGGAATAATTTTCACCGAGATAGTCATTACGCAGATCGGCATGGGCATCGAAATGCAAAACGGCAAGGTTCGGGTAAAACTCCGCAAGGACCCTAACAACCGGAAAACTGAGGAGGTGTTCTCCGCCCAAGAAGAAGGGAAACTTTTGATCTTCCAGGAGCACCCGGCAGGTTTCCTCGATCCTTTTAAAGGAAATTTCAAGGTTCCCGAAAGGTAAAATTAAATCCCCTCCATCGTAGAAATCACACTCAACCAGAGTCCGGTCGAGATAAGGGCTGTAATCCTCCAGCCCCTGAGAGGCGCTGCGGATCGCCTGGGGCCCCTCACGCGCCCCGGGGCGGAAGGTAACCGTTAGATCAAGAGGAACGCCGATTAAAACAATTTTGGCCTCTTCATAGGAGTCCTTTGCTTCAAGAAAGTACCTCTCCCGGGTGCAAAGGCTGCTCAGCCTCAAGATTTTACCCCCTGAGGAAGAATTGCTCTGACAAAGGCCGGCAGCTTGAAAGCGGCCTGGTGAATCTCCGGAGAATAGTATCGAAATGCCCGGGAGAGGCTGCAATGTTCGGAAATCGCTTCAGGATCGAATCTTTTAGAACCCAGCGTAAAACTCCAGAGTCCGCTCGGGTAGGTGGGGATCACGGCCAGGTAAAGTTTAGCAATGGGAAAAATACGGTGGACCTCTTGATAAACTTTAGCAATTAAATCATTGTTGTAAAATGGGGACTCCGTTTGGGCAACAAAAAGACCATCAGGGCGGAGAGCCTGAAAAATCCCCTGATAAAATTCGGAGCTGAACAGGCGGGCAGCCTGTCCCACGGGTTCCGGGGAATCCACCAGAATCACGTCATAACTTGCTTCCTTTTTCCGCACGTATTCCACGCCGTCCTCAAAACATACCTCGACCTTGGGGTGGTCGAAAGCACAGGCCAGTTCCGGTAAGAAATGCGAGCTTATTTCCACAACCCTGCGATCGATCTCGACGAGAGTAATTTTTTCCACCTCGGGGTGGCGCAAGACCTCCCGGGCCGTTCCCCCATCTCCGCCTCCGATAATCAGGACATCTCTAGGCGCAGGATGAGTGTACAGGGGTACGTGGGCCAGCATTTCATGGTAAACGAATTCATCGAAGATTGTCGTTTGAATCATTCCGTCAAGAACCAGCATGCGCCCAAATTGTTCGGTATCAAGCACGACGATTTCCTGGTAGGGTGTAATCTCGCGGTGAAGAATCCGAAGCACTTTGCAAGTTATTCCCACACCGGATTTCTGCCTTTCGGTAAACCACAATTCCATTGCCGACTTCTCGCGCTCCTTACTTCAATTAGACTGGTGACAGCTTATTGGGTTCGGTCAGTACCAGAGGGGGACGCCTGCAAAAACGCACCCGCAGTGAATTACCCTGTGTTCGACCCCGATTACCTTGATTTCCTGAAGCTTCATCCCGCGGTATGCAAAAGCTTCCTCGATCATCTCGCGAACCCGGTCCTCGGCCTCTCTTTGCCTGCAGTAACCGGCAAATTCCATGATAACTCCAAAATCCTTCGCAGCAACTCCCACCGCAACAGCGGCGGCAATTAAAGATCCCTTCTCCTCGCTTACCAGGGATCCGTAGGCAATCGGAACCAGGGAACCAGGAGGCACCGCCAGGGCAGGTGTATACTCGGCACCCGGAGGCAGGATACTGCTGACGCGAAGTAAATTTACATTCCCAATTCCTGCTTTGAGAAGCGCCTGGTCAAAGGCAGTCAGTTCCTTTTTTCCTTCTGCAGCCGCTGCGACCAGGGTATAACGGTTAGGCACTGGTAGCATCCTCTAACCCTTCCCCCATATCATGAATGCAAACTAGACAGATTATACCAAGGGAGATCTGGAGTGTCAAGAAATTATGTAAAACCCGCGCCTCCTCTCTTTTTCTCCAACTAACTGGGCGATCAGATGAGCGCCTTCTGCAACCGTCTTGGGGAGGGGGCGGATGACCAGGGCGGGAACCTGCCGGAATACCTGACTCACGATGGGATGTCTCAAATCCGCCTCCCGTACCAGGGAGTCCTCCACCAGAAGGCTGGTGTCGCCCTGGGCCAGCAATTTCCCCTCCTTGAGAAAAATAACTGAAGTGGCCCATTCGGCCGCAAGGTCCACATCGTGAGTCGCGATGATGATCGTCTTTCCCCGCGCATGAAGCTTTTCCAAAATCTCAAAAAGCGCCCTCTGGCCTGCGGGATCGAGAAAGGCGGTAGGTTCATCGAGGATGATAATCTCCGGATTCATGGCAAGGATCCCCGCAATTGCAACCCGCTTTTTTTGCCCGTAGCTCAAATGATGGGGGGCCCTCGCCCGCAAATCCCACATTCCGACGGCCCGGAGGGCCTCCATGACCCGCGCCTCAACTGTTGTTCTGTCCAGACCCTGGTTCAAGGGGCCAAAAGCTACATCATCCCAGACGGTAGGTGAAAAAACCTGGTCATCGGGATCCTGAAAAACAAGACCAACCTTTCCCCGCACCCAGTTTTCGTTGGCGCGGGTAATTTTCTCCCCTGCTACCCTGACTACCCCCTGCTGGGCGTGGTAAATTCCGTTTAAGTGAAGGAGCAGCGTGGACTTTCCTGCTCCGTTGGGGCCCAAAATCGCAACCTTTTCGCCCTGGTCGATCTTTAAAGTAATGCCCTGCAAGGCCGGTGTTCCATCGTGGTACCGGAAATGCAGGTCCTCTACTTCAATAAGTGCAGCCATACCCATCCTCCCCGGTCAATCATCAGGCTTAGTCCACCTAAAAGCAAGATAACCGCGCCCAGGAAAAGATCCTTTGGGCAAACCTCAAAGTGGTCAAGGGTCCGGATCTCCCCCTGAAAGCCGCGTGCCAGCATGGCGTGGTAGACCCTCTCTCCCCGTTCAAAGGAGCGGATAAAGAGCACTCCCACCAATCCCCCCAGCGTGGCTAAAGTGTGGCGGTTCCATAAAGACCGTGCCGGCCGGAAATTGCGGGCGCGCCGCGCCCGCTGCATCCGGATTACCTCGTCGTATAAAACAAAAAAGTAGCGCAGCGTGAACTGGATAAGCTGGGTAAAAATCTGGGGGATCTTCAAGTCAGACAGGGAGCGGAGCAAAACGTGAAAAGGAGTGGTGAAGGTAACCAGGATCAACAGGAGGGCTCCGCAAAGGAAGCGGAGCATGAAGATGGCCCCCGCCTGCAAACCCTCCCAGGTAAAGGTCAGCGTCGTGATCCCGAGCTTCAACTGGAAGAAAGGGGTTCCGGGCCTAAGGAGGGGCAGAAAAAGACCAAGCATCAGGACCACCGGGACGATCAAACCAAGCCTCTTAAAAATCCGCCCTACGGGCAAACGGGAGCCCAGGATAAAAAAACCGATCACCAGAAGTGCCGCCGCCAGCCCCGCAAGGGTGCGGAGGGAAACCGCAACAACCAGGAAAATCAGGCAGCTGATCAGTTTCACCCTGGGGTCGAAGCTGTGAAAGAAAGTTTTCATTCTTGCAAATTCGTCAAGATGGATGTGGGCCTGATCCAGACTTCATCTCCCCTTCCCGCTCGCACCAGTTGCCGGCACCGGGCTGAAGTTACCACTCCAGCTGGTGGTACCAGCCAAGCTGGTGGAACTTCTCCAGGTATTTCAGGACCGCTAAAACGAAGGTGCCGTGAGCCCACGTAAGGGGAGCAACGGAAACCGGTTCCCCGGTGTAGGGGTGGAGCTGTTCCGGCAAAATCCCCGTTTTTAAAGCGTGGCGGGCAACCCACTGGAGAATCTGCAGGGGGCGCTTTAAATGTTCCGGCGCCGTGGCACAGGCAATGTACCATTCACCTAACCAGAGGGTGCAGATGAGCCAGGGATTTCCCGGGACGTTTTCAATGTCCCGGGATTTCTGGAAATAGTGATCATCGGTATAGCGGGCGATTCCACCCACTTCCGTTTTGACCCTGAGACCCGCCTCAATTGCCTGCATCGTGGCAATTACCTTCGGGTCTGCAGGTTCGAAAGCGCCGAATTCGAAAAGACCAAAGAGGCTGCTTTCCAGGGTTAAATCCCGGTGGAGGTTTCCTTCCTGGTCTATGTAAACTCCCCTGATAAAACGGCCCAGGGAGTCATCGTAAAGATGTTCGAGCATCCCTTTCCGCAACTGCTGGGCGGTCCTCTCGTATTCCTCGGTTTTACTGCCGTCGGCAAAAAGGCGGGCAAAGTTGGCTGCAGCCATCAGCCCCCCATACACTGCAGCCGTCGTAAAGGTGAAGATCCCCCTTCTTTCCTCCCAAAGATCGTAACTTTCAATCGGCAGATTCAGTTCCGGATAAATATATCTTACCAGAAAATCGGCAGCAGGAAGGATTAAATTTCTGTAAAGGCTCTGGAGGAAATCAAGATCCCGAACCCGCTGGTAGTATTCCCAGAGGGCAAAGAGGACGAGAGCCGTTTCATCCTCCTGGATGGGAAGCTGGGGTTTGCTGCCGCAGATCCAGGGGTGCCAGCTGGAACCAGGTGTTCCATCGGGATTGTATTTATGCAGCAGGTAGCCCTCCTCCGTAAGCCCGCGCTGGCAGAAAAGAAAAAAGTTCTCTGTGAGCTCGGGGTAGCCAGCCTTGATCAAGGCGAGGGCAACCAGCGCTCCGTCCCGGGGCCAGACGTAGCAGTAGTGATCCCTGTTAAATTGCAGAATATCCGAATCGGTTGCTGCCACAATCGCACCCTTCCGGTCAATCTGCGTCCTCATGATCAGGAGGCTGCGCTTGAAAAGCTCGATGATCTCTGGAGTGAGGTTGCCGAAATTAAAGGTGTGCCTGTTAACCCAGCGCTGCCAGTAGGTTTCGACTTTCTCAAAAATGGTAGGAGGGGTTTGCTCAAGAACATAATTGTTCAAATTCCTCACTTCGGTGAAATTTTCCCCCACAACAATCCAGTAATATAAAACCTGCTCCCCTCGCGGAGGAAGAAAAAGGCGAAAACTGATGGTGCTGTCCACCGAACCCTGCGCAATGGGATTTCCCTCTAAGATGCCATCTTCAGCATCGCGCCAGGTTCCTTCTGCACCCTGAAAGCGCTTCGTTCCCGTCGCGTACTGGAAAATGCCCTCGGTCTTCGTGCGCCCGTTCACCAGAATATAGCGATTCCTCTTGTAGTGGTAAACGGCATTCAGTGTGGGGTTATAGACGGCAGTATCCCCCACCTCGGTCTCATCAATTGAAAAGTCATGCGTAAAAAAGATCCGGACCTCGCGCTCTTCCTTGCGGAGATTATGAACTGCCATTTTCATCAAATAAACGTTGTCGCTGTAGTGCACCGTACTGTTCATGACGAGGGCGAGGCCCATCGCGTCATTTTTCGCCGTAACATTGGTGATCAGGCAGTCAGGTTTGTATGCAAGGCGCCTCTCCCAGCTCGTCTCGTCAAGCCAGGAAAACTGCCCCTCCGACCAGATTCCAATGCTGTTTTTGCTTCCCCCGATGTGATTCAGTTCTCCCACATAGGGATAGTAAAAATCCCGCATATTCAAGTTCCCGTCGAAATTAACAAGAAAAGACCCGTTGCCCAAAACCAGTTCCCGCGGCACTGCCATCCCCCTTTTTCTCTTCCGCGCCGCGTCGTCAGGCACTTTCCAGAATCTGCTTAATTTTCAGGACGTAGCTCGCAGCCATCTCCTCCGCCGCTTTCTGGGACTGCGCCTCCGCAACAACCCTGCAGACAGGTTCGTCAGCATCCGGCAGCACGACGACCCAGCCGTATTCATGGAAAATCTTCACGCCGTCGATCATTTCGGCCCGCTGCTCCCTCGCCTCTTCGACAAGCTTGCGCATCACTTTCCCCTTTTCCTCCCACGGGCAGAAGACGGATTCTTTGTGGATGTAGAAGGGAGGAACCAGCCTGACCACTTCTGAAAGGGTGCAGCCTTTCCGGGCAAGATAATCAAGGACCAGAACCAGTAAATAAACGGCGTCGAAAAGGGGCTGGAAGGCTCCGCTTGTAGCCTCCATCAGGGCCCTGGGATTGACCTTCGTACGTACCACCTGCCCCTCGCTTTCCCCTGCAAGCTGCTCAAGGACATCCGGCGCCGTCACCGGCACTCCCAGGGTCGCCGCTCTCTCGCCTGCCAAATAAATCAGCGCAACCAAGGCCAGCAAAAGCTCGTCGCCTACCACCTTTCCCTCTTCGGTTACCAGGGTCAGCACCTCGGTGTTGCTGTCCAGACCGGCGCCCAGGTGGGCCTGGGCCCTTCCCACGACCTGAGCCAGATCCTCTTCCCGGCTGCCCGGCACCCAGTGCAGCGCGGCAACCTGGCACCCCAGCTTTTCCAGAAGGGGGGTCACCAGCATCGCCAGGGCCGGGTCCTCGTATCCGACAACAATCTTAAAGCGGCGCCGGCGGATCAGGTCGATGTCCACCAGACGCAGGAGAGCCTGCTGGTACGCCTCCGGAAGCTGCGGGAAGAAGGTGATTTCTCCTATCTGGTCCGGCCCGGCCCGGCGGAAATCTTCCTGGCGAAAGGTGTTTTCGACTTTCCTTTCCATGCTCCGGTCGATGTTAATCCCGTTTTGATCGAAAAACTCAATCACAACCTCATTTGTCGGTGCGGGGCGTCCCTGCCGGATGTGAACCCCCCCGTCCGCCCCCAAACTCTTCACGGCGTACCGCGTGACTGGTGTCGTCACCTGGCCCAGGTCAACAACCCGCGCCCCGGTCCCGACAAGACCGGCAGTAAAAACCCGCTTAAGGATTTGCGAAAACTGGTGGCCGTCTGCACCCACCACTACCTTTGCCCCGGCCCGCAGGCTTGACCCGTACGCCGCTGCCAGCTTTGCCGCGAAGTCTGCCGTAATTTCCACGTTCATCAGCCCTTTAATCCCAAAAAGGCCAAAAAGGCTCTTGCCCATCCGCTGCCCCCAAACAAGCGAGGAACAGACACTCACGTTGTCCTCGATCACTTTACTGGGCCATACCCTGACACCCGGCCGGATTACGCTGCGCTGGCCGATTACCGAGTCGTAGCCAATCACGGCATCCTCATGCACAACCGCCCGCGCCTTAATCCGGACGTGGTCGGCAATGGTGGCGCCTTTCAGCTGAACCCCCTGGTCGAGATAAACATTATTCCAGATAATTGAATCTTTGAGAAAGGAATCTGATTTAATGATCGTGTTATTCCCGATAACGCAGAAGCTGTCCAAACATACGTTCTGCTCCAGATAACAGTTGCTGCCTAAATAAACCGGTGCCTTCAACTCTGCTGTGGGGTGAATTTCGGTGTTTTCCCCTACCCATACACCGGGAAGAACCTGGCGGCCGGAAACTGGCAGCTTCACCCTGCCATTTAAAAAATCCCTGTTGGCCTGGCGGTACTGAAGAAGCTCTCCGATGTCGCACCAGTAACCCCCGGCAGGGAAGCCGTATACGGGCCGCTTTTCCCGCAGGAGGAGGGGCAACAAATCGGCCTGGAGGTCGAAAATGGCTTCGCGGGGAAAATACTGAAGGACTTCAGGCTGGAAAATATATATTCCCGTACTGATAAAATTGGGGGCGATTCTTTCCCGACCGGACTCCCGGGAAGTCTCCACATCCAGAACCAGCCCATCCTGATCGACCACAACACCGCGCCCCGCGCCGGCACCTGCCCCGGTTCCGGCCAAAATCAGGGTGGCAAGGGCCCCCCGCGCCCGGTGAAAATCAAGGGCCGGCTGAAAATCAAAATCAACCAGATTATCGCCAGGGATGACGAGAAAGGTTTGATCCAGAAAGCTTTCCGCGTTTTTAATCCCCCCTGCGGTGCCGAGGGGAGAAATCTCTTCAAAGTAGTAGAGCCTTAACCCGTAGAGCTGCCCCTCTCCGAAGCATCCCTTAATCAATTCAGGCAGATACTGGAGGGTTACGGCTATCTCCAGGAAACCCTGGGCTGCGAGGTGCTGCAGCAAATGTTCCATGATGGGCTTGTTGAGGACAGGAAGCAAGGGCTTCGGCTTGTTGCAGGTTAAAGGCCGCAATCCAACTCCTTTCCCCCCGGCCGTGATCACAGCCTTTACAGGAATCCCCTCCCCTCCCCGAGCTCTCCATTAAAGAATTCCACACTCGAAAGCAAAAACCTGCTATTCCTTTTCGCTGCCAAACATTTCCTCCGTCATCTGAAGCCACTCCGAGAGAGGTTCGGACAAAATCTTCTGAATATCCCCCATCAAGCGGGTGAACCTGAACTCCGCGCTCAGGAACTCCTTCAGCGTGGGATTCAGGTTTACGAGTTCAGAAAGCTGCTCCAGTCTCCGCAGTTCCGCTTCATCTACTTCCCTCCCCAGCAGGCGCTCCTTTTGAATTTTCAACTGGCGCTTTTTGAACTCGAGAAGCATTTCCTTATTTTTAGGGTCTTCTTCGACCCGCGCCCGCGCTTCAAGCAGGGCCCGGTACTCGTCGGATTTTTTAAGAGCGCGCGCCAGTTCGTAGGCGCGGTCATAAACGTTCACTTCCCTTCCCCCCTGTCAGAAAAGGTTCAGCGCGGCGCGAACTCCCTGATAGCCGAAAAACAACGCCAGGAGCACTAAAAAGGCGCCGCAGCAGGCCAAAATCCCCCGGTAGACGGCGGGGCTTAAAAACTTTTTGCCTGCCGCCACCGTGCAGGATACAAACACGTACCAGCTCAGATCCGCCAGAATGTGCCCTGAATAAAAGGCGAACAGGCCCAGCCACCCGTACCGCAGGGCCTGGGTGACGTAAAGCACGCCAATGGAAAACCACCACAGGATCCAGGTGGGATTTGCGAGGCTGACGATGATGCCCTCTCCAAAGGGCCGCAGACTGGAGCCGAAGCGCCGGCCCCCGCTGCCTTCCCAGCTGCCAAAAGCCTCTTTTTCCTGGAGCTCTAGATAATCTTGCGCGGAAAGCGCGCTGCGCAGGATGCCGGCACCCATCAAAAGGAGGACTGCTCCCCCTCCGATCCCCACGACGGCAGAAATCCACAACGCCTGGAGCACCTGACTCAAACCCAGGGCAAACAACCCCAGCAAGAAAATTTCGGCGAGGCCGTGGCCCCCCACGATCAGGAAGCCCGCCCGGCCGCCCCGCAGCAGACTCTCTTTCACGGTCACCGTGAACATGGGACCCGGCATGAGAGCTCCGGAAAGGGCGACAAGATAGGAGGTGGTAAAAATGAGCAGCAAGTTCATGGCGACGTTGCTTCAGCAAGAAGTTCCAGTTCCACAGCAGCCCCGCCCGGCAAGTCACTTACCCCAACCGCAAGACGCGCGTGTTTTCCGGAGTCTCCAAAAATCTCAATCAAAAGCTTCGAGGCTCCCTCCAGCACGAGGGCCTGCCCGGAAAAGTCCGGGGCGCTGTTAACGTAACCTCTCACCATGACGATTTGCTCAATCAGGTCAAGGCTCCCCAGGAGGTTCCTGATTGCCGCAAGACAGTTGAGGCAACAGAGCCGGGCCGCCGCCGCCCCTTCTTCAACCGTCAGGTCCTTTCCCACCTTCCCCTGGTAAACGAGCTTTCCATCCTGCAGGGGAAGCTGGCCTGAGGTTTGAACAAAGCCGTTTGCCTTTACTGCCGGAAGGTAGCTCGCCTGCGGCAAAGGCGGAGCCGGAATCTCGATTCCAAGCTCCCGCAGCCTTTGCTCATTCTTTCCCATGTCTCTCCCCACCTTATAAGAAAAAATTTATCTAAAACCAACCTTTTGAACAGAGGGTTGTTCCCAGAAAAATAAGATAAAACAGGCCGCCCATCAGAAGCGTATACGAGGTAAGTTTTTTCCCATTTGAAAGGCTGATCAGCACCAATCCGGCAGAAGCAAAGGTCAGGAGGATGGGGGCCCAGGACCCGGCAACGAAATGCCAGTCCGTGAAAATAATTCCAAGAGCCGGGAGGATCGTGCTCTGAAAAGTCATCGCTCCTGTGATGTTGCCCAGGGCAAGGGTATCCTTCTGCTGTTTCAACCAGATGATGCTGTTGAATTTTTCTGGAAGCTCTGTGGCGATTGGCGCAATGATCAGAGAAAGAAAAAAGGAGGGTACCCCCAGCATCCGGGCAATTTCAGAAACACTTCTGATAAAGAGCTGCGCTCCGCCGATGAGCACCGCCAGGGCAAAGGCGATCTGGGATAAAATTAAAACCAGCCCGGGCTTTTTCTTCGAAACGCCAAAAAACAAGGGCCGGAGGCTGGAGGGCTGCCCGGCAGAGCCGCCGCGCAATGTCAAGAAAACATAAAGGGAATACCAGAGCAGGAGCCCGCCGGCGACTACCTTTTTCGCAGCAAGATCGGGGATAAAGGCGGCCCCGATCCCGAGGGAATAGCCGCCAAAGAAAAAGCCCAGGTCGCGCCGGATCACGCGGGGATCTATTCTCAAATTGGGAAAATCGGGTCGTTTGCCGGCATCGACACTCACAACCAGGCCGCTGATAAAGAAGGCAAGGGTGCTGAGCATAAAAGGTGCCCCGATAATGGCGCCGATCCCGATATGCTGCTGCTCCACGCCCTTTCCCAGGAGAAAGGCAATTAACGGGATCAGCGATTCCGGCAGCGCCGTACCCACCGCAGCCAGAATGCTCCCCACCGCCCCCTCGGCGAGGCGAAGCCTTAATCCCAGCCATTCAACCCCGTTTGTAAATACTTCTGCCGCGAAGAGAATAAGCCCCAAACTGAAGAACAACTCCAAGGCAGAGAGAAGCATCAGCCGCCCAACCCTTCACTTTTATAAATGCTTGAGAAGCCGCCTGCGCTGAGAAAAAGTTGCAATCTTGCGGTAGCCGATCCGGTATAGAAGGTCCCGGACGCACACCAGATCGCGCCCGACCTCGCCAGGGTGATGGGCATCCGACCCGAGGGTAACGGGTATATTCAACTCATAGCACCTCGCCAGCAAATCCTCTGCCGGATAGATCTCCCCGCACGGCTTGTAGAGCCCGGCAGTGTTTACCTCCACCGCAAGACCGGCTTTTCTGATGGCCATGAGCGCAGGTGCTGCAAGGGAGACTACATCTCCCGGGGGCCGGTAACCAAAGACTTTAATCAAATCGAAGTGGCCGACAACATCAAAGCAGCCGCAGGAGGCAAGTTTTTCTACCAACCCGAAATACCTTTGATACAGGAGGGCAAAGTCCCATTCCGAGTAAGCGGCTCTAAAATCAGGGTGGTCGAACATCCAGTTTTCAATGTGGTGGACGGAACCGATTAAATAGTCAAAGTTATACTTCTGCGCCAGGCCGGCGATTTCTTTTTCTCTTCCAGGCCAGTAGCTGATTTCCAGGCCCAGCCTGACGCTCAAATGGGGGTAAGAGGCCAGCGCTTCTTCAAGCGCCTTTTGATCCAGGCCTGCCGCGTACTCATCATGTTCGGTCAAACCGATTTCGTCGATCTTTTGCGCCCGGGCGGCAGCAAAATATTCTTCCAAGAGCTCCCGGGTATAGCACCCGCCCCGGTGGCCCAAAACGTGAATGTGATAGTCAACCAGCAATGCAGTTTCTCCTGCCCCGTAAAAGGTTGTCCTGAAAAAACCTACACTTTGAATTAAAACACGAATTTCGGGACTTTTCAATACGGCCAGCTTGTCATCTTCCGGGAAACATAATAAAATAAAACGAGCAAAAAAGGAGAGGAGAAAACAAATGGCAAAGGTGATTCCATTCCGGGGGGTGCGCTACAATCTGGCAAAAATCGGGGATCTTGCAGCAGTGGTAACACCCCCGTATGATGTCATCGATTCTGAAGCCCAGAAAAAATATTATGAAAAACACCCCTTTAATATGATCCGCCTCGAGCTGGGCTACCAGTTCCCCACCGACAACGAACTCGACAACCGGTATCTCAGAGCTGCAAGGGATTACCAGGCCTGGCTGGCAGAAGGAATCCTGGTGCAGGAGGCCAGGGAAGCCGTTTATCTTTACGAACAGGAATTTTCCGTGAGCGGGCAGATACACCGGAGAACCGGCTTTTTTGCCCGCGTGCAGCTAGAAAATTATGAGAGCGGAAAGATTCGCCCCCACGAAGAGACTCTGGCGAAACCGAAAGCGGACCGGCTTGCCCTGATGCATGCCTGCCGGGCCAACTTCAGCCCCGTTTTTGCCCTTTATGAGGAGTCGGAACTGAAGCTGGAAGAAGACTTCAATCAGATAAAAAGAAGACCCCCTGAAATCGAATTAACGGACGAGGTCGGAGAAAAACACCGGGTCTGGGTAAGCACCGATCCAGAATTCCACAAAAAAATCACCACATCCTTCACCGGCAGAGTGCTCTACATCGCAGACGGCCACCATCGCTACGAAACAGCTCTCGCATTTTACGAGGCAACAAAAGAAAAATACCCGGGCGCGGCATACATCCTCATGTATCTTGTGAACACCCGGGACCCCGGCCTTGTCATCCTGCCCACACACAGAATTGTCCACAGCCTGCCGGAACTCGACCTGCCCCTTTTAAAAGGGCGGCTGGAGCAGGACTTTCTCGTTGAAAAAATCCCGCTTCCCGAACCTGAAGCGGTCCCGAAGATCTTAAGGGTGCAGCAGCAACAGGGAAAAACCGCCTTTATTATGGGAACGGGGGAACCCGCCGCTTACCTTCTGGTCCTGAAAAATCACCAAAAAGTGAGGGCGCTGGCTCCCCACATGTCGGCAGCCTGGTGCAGCCTTGACGTAGCAGCACTCCATCTCCTGATATTTCAGGAACTGCTCGGAATCGGGCCCGAAAAAATTTCCCGTCAGGAGAACCTGGCTTACACCCGGGATGAAGAGGAGGCTTTCAACACCCTTTTAAAGGGAGAGAGCCAGCTGGTATTCTTTCTCAACCCTACAAGAATAGAACAGGTAACGGCGGTTGCTGCAGCAGGAGATAAAATGCCCCAGAAATCCACTTATTTTTATCCTAAATTGCTTACCGGCCTCGTTCTCAACGATCTGAGATCCTGACAGTCGGCACTCTGCCGGGCATCCGAATAATTGCAGAGCAGGAGGGGGGCTGCCTCATGATTGGGGAGAATTCAAAAAGTGCTTGATGATGAAATCCGCCAGCTTCTCCACTTCGTTCGGAGAAAAGCAGGGAACGGCCTCCTGGAGAGGGAGATCGCTTACAACAGCGATCAGGTCCCCGCCCAGGGAAAGCCTTGCGGGAGAAAAGTTTTTTCGAAAAACCTCGATCTTGGGGCCCGGCTCCCCCTTAAACCCTTCCGCAAGAACGAGATCCACCCCCTCGATCCGTTCGCAGACTTCTCGCAGCGCCGGCTTCTTGCGGTGCCGGGTGTGGACCGTCAGAGATTCCGGGCCCAGAATGAGAACCTGGTCGGCGCCTGCCTGGTAGTAGTGCCAGGAATCCTTGCCGGTGCTGTCAAGATCATACCCGTGCGCCGCGTGCTTGATCGCCGCAACCCGGTACCCCCTGTTTTTTAAAACCTCGATCAGCTTCCGCACAAGCCGCGTTTTCCCCGTGCTGGAAAAACCTACAATTGAGACGACAGGGATCATTTGAACTGTTAGCAACCCTCCTTCCGGCTCTTCTTGAATCTTACCCGAAAAAGGGCCGCAAAACAAGCAAGCCGGTTGCCTTGACAACCGGCTTTTTTCCGCATGCTCAAACCATTCTCCTAGCTCTTCCGTTTAAAGGTTTCACACTTGGTTTGATCTGACTTGACGGCGCTTGCTGCCCCGTTGCGGTCCACCTGAATCATGGGAGCGCCGCACTGCACGTCACTGTTATAAGCACATTCGGTTACCGTACACTTGATCTCCGGCATTCTGGTCACCTCCCTTTCATCCTCTTAACTAAGCTCATTTTACCCGAAATGAACCTCTTTCATGCAAAGATATCGAGAATAATTTGCAGGGGGGTGTTGAATAATAAAAAAGAAAATCTTCAAACCAGGAGGGACTGTTACAATGGGAAAAGTAGTCCTGGGGGTATTCGATTCCCGCGACCAGGCGGAAAGGGCGGTTCAGGAGCTCCGCAACAAAGGTTTTCACAAAGAAATTTCGGTCCTTGCCCGAGACGAAGGAAAAGGTGAAGAAGGGCTCCGAATGGGCGGAGACGCGGATACAGCAGCAGAGGGAATTGCCGCAGGCGGGGTTCTGGGGGGCCTCGCCGGACTTGCCGCCGGGGCGGGGGCGCTGGTGATTCCCGGCATCGGCCCCCTTGTGGCAGCAGGCCCCATTGCAGGACTTTTATCGGGAGCCGCAACAGGGGGGCTGGCAGGCGGCCTTGTCGATTGGGGGATTCCGGCAGAAGAAGGGCGTCATTACGAAGAGGATGTCCGGCAGGGCAAGATCCTCGTGGCCGTTCAGAGCAGCGGTCCAAAACTGAATGATGCGGCAAACACTTTGCGTCAATTTGGCGC